>DATFWX010000225.1:0-6984 GCA_035258845.1 Polyangia bacterium
GCCGCGGCGTCGGGCTGCGTGCTCGCGGGCGCGGGTGCGCTGGCGAGCGTCGGGCTCGCCGTCTTCTGCGCGAGCGGTTTGGCCCGCGGCCACAACATCCACACCCCCATTGCGGCCAGCACGACCGCCAGCACGCCGATCGTGATCTTGACTGCACGGGGAGGGCCGCTTGACACGGGCGCCTCGTCCCAGTCGTCGGCCTCGGCGGCGGCAGCGCGGCGCGCGCTCGAGCGCCCGGAAGCAGCCCTAGCCACCTCCGCCCGGTCGCCCTCCTCGTACGGTGCCGCGTCGCCGGCCTGGAACCACTTCTGCGACGACGAAACAATGCTGGCCCGGTCCGCCGTGGGTTGCGCGTTGACCGTCGGCACCTGGCTCATCGACACCGGTTCCGGCAGCGGTTCCGCGTCCGGCGGCTCCGGATGCGGTCCTGTGGGCGGGGCTGGGGCGGCCGGCGGCGGCGCTGGCTCGGACCGACCGCTCGAGGGCAGCATCAGCGTGTGCCCGAACTTGGGCGGCTCGGGATCTGGAATGGTGTCGCGGAACGGCGGCTCGGTCGGTGCCTGCAACCCGGACGTGGGACCGAACGAGGCCGCCAACACGGCCGGCGAAGCCGTCTTGCTGGGCCCCTCGCGGATGGCCTCGATCATGCGCATCACGGTGACGAACCGATCGTCGGGCCGCTTGGACAGGGCGCGCAGAACCACCGCCTCCAGCCATGGCGGGACGTCCTTGCGAACGGCCGAGGGTGGAGTCGGAATCACCTCGAGATGCTTTTGCAGCACGTCGAGCGTTTTCTGGCCCCCGAACGGCGGCTTGCCGCACAGCATCTCGTAGCCGATGATGCCGAGCGCATAAATGTCGCTGCGCCGGTCCAGGGTCTGGCCGCGCGCCTGCTCGGGCGACATGTAGCGCGGATCGCCGAACGTCATGCCCAGGCTGGTCTGCGCCGCCTCGCCCTCGGGCGTGAGCAGCTTGGAGAGCCCGAAATCGAGCAGCTTGACGAAATCGTGGCGTCCCTTGCGCGTGATCAGAAACACGTTGGCCGGCCGCAGATCGCGATGTACGTAGCCCATCGCGTGCGCTTCCATCAGCGCTTCGCCGAGCTGGGTCAAGATGTCAACCAGGCGCACGATGGGCAGCGTGCGCTCGCGCTCGATCACGCGGCCCAGGGTGTCACCGTCGAGCAGCTCCATGGCGAAGAACAGCCGGCCGTCGGACGAGCGGCCGAAGTCGAACACCTTGACCACGTGATCATTGTCGATTTCGGCAACGGTGGTGGCCTCGCGCCGGAAGCGTTCGATGGCCAGGTCGTCGCGCGACAGCTTGTGGTGCAGGAACTTGATGGCGACCGGGCGCCGCAAGGTCACGTGCTCGCCTCGATAGATCACCCCCGAGCCGCCCTCGCCGATGCGCTCATGGAGAAGGTAGCGGTCCCCGACGATCTGCCCGATCAAGGTGTCGGCGGAGGCGGGACCGCGGGCCTGCGGGCGCGGGGTGCCGCACATGGGGCAGAACAGGCCGTCTTCGGGGAATTCGGCCCCGCAGTGCGCGCAGGAGTGCGTGGTGTTGGCTCCCGACATGCCCACGAACCGTCGCGAATCTTAGCGCGCCCAGGTCCGCGGGGCCAGCACTCCGCGGTATGCTCACCCCATGACCCGCTCTGAACGGCTGGAAGCCGAGCTTGGAAAGACCATCGACCGCCTGGTGCGTGAGTACGCCGACCTCGGGGAGGAGCTGCCCTGGACCGTCACCCGCGCGCTGATCCATCGCGCGGTCCATTATTCAATGGAGTCGGACGGCGTCGAGTTCTGCGCGCTCGCCACCTACCTGGGCGAGATGCTGGGCCATGCACACACGCTCGCACATGGTGAGAACCCGAGCGCGCCCGAGCACAAGGACCAGCTCCACTGACCGGGCGCCTAGATTAGTCCTCACCCTCGAGCAGCGCCTTCAGCTCGGCCTGGTACTCGTCCTCGCTCAGAACCCCACGCGCGTACAGCACGCGCAGCAGCGCCCGCAGCTTGAGCTCTGGGCTGGCCTCGTTTTCGAGCCGATGGCGCGGCTGCGTCTTGGGCCCGGCCGCGGCCGCCCCGGTGGGCGCCGATCCACCGTCGTCGATCTCGGCCACCGGGGCCGGTGCCGACCCGCCGCTGAGCGGACGGATGAGCTTGGTGGCGAGGCCGCGGTAGTAGCGTTGGATGGCGCGCGCCACTTCCGAGGGCGGTGCCAGCTGCGCGTCGACCCGGCAGCCGGTCGCAAACTCGATGTCCTCGATGGCCGAGCGGTCGAGCGGATCGGCCATGGCCAGCCGCAGCACGCGCCGGCCGCTCTGGCGCTCCACCGCCAGCGGCAGCACCGCGAAGCGCTCGACGGTCTCGAGCGGCAGCTCGCGCACGGCGTCGAGATCGACGTGACCCAGGTCGGCGCGCGGCAGGCCCAGCCGGCGCTCGAGGGTGCCCACCAGCTCATCCTCGCCCACCCGCCCCTCCTCGAGCAGGGCGCTGACCAGCGCACAGCCCTGTCGGCCCGCGTAGCGCTCGGCCGCGTGCAGGGCCGGCGCGTCAATCAGCCCCTCCTCGATCAGAAGCTCGCCCAGGCCACGGGGCGCGGACATGGCGCCGCTACTTCCTGGCGTCGATGAAGGCGTCGATGTGGGCCTGCGTCTGCGGCTCGACGTCGACGAACTTGACGCCCATGCCCAGCTCGCCCAGGTGCGACGCGCTGACGATCTCGCCGCGCACGCGCAGCGGCTCGTGCTGGCCCGGCAGCGTGAACTGCAGCATCACCGGTGTGCCGATTGGATGCGGGATCGTGTTCTCGAGAAACAGCCCACCCCGCGATAGATTGCCCGAGCGCTGGAAGTAGAGCTCCTGGCCGCGCGATTCCTCCACCCACATCTCGACTGGGACCCGCGCCGACTTGCGGCGATCGCCTGTCTCCACGGCAAGCATGCTACACGAGCCGGGGCCTGAGGATCAACGCGTCCGCGGATCAATCGGCTTCGCAGCTGCCCTGGCGGCACACCTGCCCGGCTGCACAGGTCGTGTAGCAGTCGCCGCAGTGGTCGTGGTCGATCTGCGGGTCGACGCACATGTTGTCGCAGCTCAGGGTGAGGCCGCCGTCGCCCTCGCAGAAGTAGGCATCCACGCGCGCATCCCGGGGGGCGTCGGGCAGGCGGGGCGCGTCGAGCGCGGCATCGGGCGCGGTCGGGTTGGCGTCGTCGCCGCAGCCCACCATCGCCAGCGTGACCGCAAGCAAAAACGCCCGCACGGGGCCATTTTACAACATCGGCACCCCGCGGCGCGGGCGGCCCAGCGGAAAGGCGGCCTCCAGCTGAGACAGCTCGTCGGCGGACAGCGAAAGGTCGCTGGCGCCGGCGTTTTCCTCGACGTGCTCGAGCCGCGCCGCTTTGGGAATCGTGAACAGGCTGGGCCGGCGCGAAAGAAACCGCAGCGCCACCTGGCGCGGGGTGGCTCCGCGCGCGGCCGCAATCCCTTGGAGGACCCGGTGATGCGACGGGAAATCGCCGGATCCAAAGGGGCTGTAGGCCACCACCGCGATGTCATGCTGCTCGCAGAAAGGCAACACCGCGTGCTCGATCGCGCGCTCCTTGAGATGGTACAGGACCTGGTTGCAAGCGATGCGTCCCGGGCCCGCGATGGCCACTGCCTGCTCGAGCTCCCGCCGGTCGAAGTTGGACACGCCAAACATCCGGATCTTGCCGGCCTGCTGGAGCTCCGCAAACCCGGCCAGGGTGTCCGCGAGCGGATACGAGCCCGGCCAGTGCAAAAGGTACAGATCGAGCCAGTCGGTGCCCAGGCGGCGCAGGCTGCGCTCGCAGGCCGCCACCGTGCCCGCGCGCGACCCGTTGGACGGCAGCACCTTGGAGGCGAGGAACACCTGGTCGCGCCGGCCCGCGATCGCCGCGCCGACCAGCTCCTCCACCCGGCCGCTGCCGTACATCTCGGCGGTGTCGATGTGGGTCAGGCCCAGATCGAGCCCGCGCTGGAGCGCCCGGATGGCTTCCTTCCGGTTGTCACGTTCCAGGTTCCAGGTGCCCTGCCCGATGACCGGCACCTGCGCGCGGGTCGGGCCGAACTGGCGGGTCTCCATGACCGTACTGTAAGGCTTTTGCGCGCGGCTGCACGGCCGGCGGCGGCTTGACCGGGCCGTCCGCAGCGCTCACCATCATGGCCATGGCATCGCGGACCTTCCAGGTTCGAATCCAGCAGCAACGCGACGGCTACGTGCTCGCCACCTGCGCGGGCCCGATCTGCATGGCGCGCGCACGCAGCGAGGCCGAGGCGCTCGAGCGCATCCGCGCCGAGATCCGATACCGCATCGAGTGGTGCCCCTGCACCGGGGTGGGCGACGACTACGTGCAGCTCGACATCGAGCGCTAACGACTTCCTTCAGCCGCCTCCGCCCACGACCAGATTGCGCGTGATGGGGCGCCGCAGCTTGACGAAGTACTTCTTGCCCTCGAGCTCCGCGCGCACCTTGACCAGCAGCATGCGCGTCTCGTACTTGCTCTCGCCGTGCTGCGGAGCCGCCAGCGAGTCGGCCACCTTCTTGGCTTCGCGCGCATAGCGGGGCACCTGGTCGAGGTTGGCCTCGGTCACCGGCTCGACCGAAACCTCGAGCGAGCCCTCGACCAGCGTCAGATCCTGCTCGCCCGCCAGCCGTTCCACCAGCTCGCGCACCGAGGCCTCATCGGGCGGGCGGCCGTCGCGCTGGGAGCTGACCTGGGTCAGATCGAGCTCCACCTGCTGAATGCGATGGGCCAGGCCAAAGTGCCCGACCACCCACATTCCGGCGGCCGCCAACAGCGCCACGATGGCAATCAGCACCGCTGCTCGTTCTTTCATGACCACTCCATCATACCGGAGCGTTTTTGCTCCGGGAACCCTTTCGCTCCGGTTTCCCACACCATAAGTAGCTGAAATGACAAAATCTCGAGGTCGGCATGCGGTGTGCCTTAGATCAACCCAACGACGGAAGGGAGGTACGTGAAATGAAGACCCTTGTGACTGTGTTGACCTTGGCCGTCGCCCTCACACTCGGACCGGCCGTGCAGGCGCACAACTTCCGCGGCGAGAACGAGCTGAGCGGGGGCCTGGGTGGTCAGGTCGGCATGCATGATTCGCCCGGCGGCGGCTTGTTCGCGGCCGAGTACGGCTACCGGCTGTCCCAGATCACGTGGCTCAACCTGGAGCTCGACATGGCGTTTGGCGGCGGGCGTGACTGCTTCGTCGACCGCGCCGGCTTCGTCACGTGCGATCGGTTCGGGGGCGAGGCCCTCGACCTGATCGCGGGCGCCAAGTGGAAGTTCGTGACCCGCAACGAGCATCTGGTGCCGTACCTGAAGGTGGGCGGCGGTCTGGCCTTCTTGTTCTTCCCGGGCCCGGACAACGACGCGATCGCCCCGATCGTGCGCGTGGGCGGCGGCCTGAAGTACTTCGTGCTGCCGAACCTGGGCGTGGGCGGCGAGATGAGCGCGGCCTTCGGCCCCGGCATCTATAGCTGCGGCCCTGGCTGCTCGACCGGCGACCTGTACGCTGCCTGGAACATCATGGGCGGCGTGGAATTCAACTTCTAGCGCATCCCACCTTCTCCCCCCATCGTAGACCATCACCGCGGCGTGTTACGATAGCGCCGTGGTCCGTCTGGACGTCTGCCTTGCGGCGGCGGGGCTTTTTTTCTGGCCCGCGACCGCACGCGCGACCACGTACCAGGTCGGGGCCGGCATGCCGTATCCGACGCTGGCCAGCCTGCCGCGCCTTGTGCCCGGCGACGTAGTCGAGATCAACCCGGGAACTTACAACGAGGTCAAGCGCTGGACCGATTCCGGCGCGGTCGGCAATCCCATCACCATCCGCGGGGTCGGATCGGCGCGCCCCGTGATCGATGCCAGCGGGCGCTCGGTCGACGGCGTGCTGCCGAATCCGCGCGCGGTGTTTCAGATCGAGGGCGGCAACATCGTCATCGAGAACCTCGAGCTCGTAAATGCTCGCAACGGCGACAATGGCTCGGGCATTCGCGTCACCGGCAGCGGGGCGGTCAACGTGGTCATCCGGGGCTGCAAGATCGACAACTGCGACATGGGCATCATGTCCGACGGCAACGACAACCTCCTCATCGACGCCAGCGAGATTGCGTCCAACGGCACCTCCAGCTTCTCGGGTTACAGTCACAACCTCTACCTGGGCGGGCAGAAGACCACCATCCAGTACTCGTACATCCACGACTCCCTGTACGGCCAGAACGTCAAGAGCCGCGGCCACTACACCGAGCTCCTGTACAACTTCATCGCCGATTCCCAGGACGGCGAGGTGGGGCTGGTCGATGCCGCGGAGACCAGCGCGCCCAACAGCAACGCAGTGATGATTGGCAACGTAGTGGTCTCGAAGCCGCGCATGTCGGGGTGGAACAATGGCCGCTTCGTCTGGTTCGGGCAGGACCAGGGCGGGGCGCACAACGGCACGCTCTACCTCATCAACAACACGTTCATGGCCGGCGATGCGCGCATCTATTTCGTCGACGCGAACGCGAGCGGCGCCTCGATCGTTGCCAGCAACAACATCTTTTACAACAGCAACACCATCACCGGCGGCAACGGCCCGCTCTCGGGCTCCAACAACTGCGTTCCCAGCACGGCGGCGGTCCCGTCCGGGCTGGGCGCCACCGTGATGGCCGCGGATCTCGGGCTCGCGAGCCCGAGCAGCCGCGACTTTCACCTTCTGGCCGGCTCGCCCTGTCGCGACGCGGCTGTGGGCGCGCCCACCTACACGGACGGCGCCGGAGGGTCCCAGTCTGGAGTGCCCATGTTCGAATACGTGGTCGACCTCCAGCAGGTGCCGCGTCCCAGCGACGGTCGGCTCGACATCGGCGCCTACGAGTATGGAGCCGTCGTGGTTCCCGACGGCGGTGGCGGCGCGGATGGATCGACCCCGCGGGACGGTGGCGGTGGCAGTGGCGGCAGCG
>DATFWX010000226.1:0-44979 GCA_035258845.1 Polyangia bacterium
CGGGCGCGACGAGGTGGCGCGCCTTGCCAATGGATTCAACCGCATGATCGCGCGTCTCGAGCAGGCCGATGCCGAGATCCGGGCCTGGAGCGAGCGCCTGGCGGCCGAGGTGGCCGAGGCCACGCGCGACCTGCAGGAAAAGAACGCGGCACTCGGTCAGCTCAACCGCCTGCTGGTGGAGACCCGGCGCGAGCTGGGCGACAAGGAGCGCCTGGCGGCGCTGGGGCAGCTGGCGGCGCAGCTGGCGCACGAGATCGGAACGCCACTGGGCTCGATCTCGGGCCATCTGCAGCTCGCGCTGGGAGCCCGCGACTGCCCGCCCCCGCTGCGCGAGCGACTGGGAGTTGCCATTCGCGAGGTCGAGCGCGTGGGCAAGATCGTGCGCGACTACCTCGACTCGACCCGGCCCGCGCAGCCGGCGCTCTTGCCCGCGCGCACGGAGCGCATCATCGAGGAGGCCATCGAGCTGGCGCGCAGCGCCAACACCGATCGGGCCGGCATCGAGATCCGCCGGCGCGTCGATCCGCGCGTGGCCACGCTCAAGACCGACCCGGGCCTTCTGCGCCAGATCCTGGTCAATTTGATCACCAACGCGCTCGATGCCGTGGGCGCGGCCAGCGCGGGCGCGGTCGAAGTGCTGGCGATCCCCGACGGCAAGTGTGCGCGGGTGTGCGTGCGCGACGGTGGCACCGGCATCGCGAGCGAGGATCTGGTGCGCATCTTCGAGCCGTTTTACACGACCAAGGGTCGCGGCAAGGGCACCGGGCTGGGCCTGGCCATCTGCAAGGAGCTGGCGGGCGCGCTGGGCGGCCGCATTTCGGTCGAGAGCGAGCCCGGCAAGGGCAGCCTGTTCACGGTCACGCTGCCGCTCGAGGCCGACAAGCCGGAAAAGGGCGCGCGGCACAGCCAGAGCGCGGCCTGAGCAGCGCCCCAGCATTCGCGCTATAGTGGAACGGATGACCCGTGTCCTGGTGGTCGAGGACGACAACGTCGCGCGCGATCTGCTGGCCGAGATCCTGCGCGGCGAGGGCTACCAGGTCGACGCCTCGCCCGACGGGCTGCACGCGATCGAGCTGTGCGATCAGAAAAGCTACGATCTCGTGGTCAGCGACGTGCGCATGGAGGGTGCGGGCGGGCTCGAGGTGCTGGCCAGGTTCCAGGAGCGACAGCCCGAGGCACCGGTCATCCTGATCACGGCTTTCGGCGACGTCAGCGGGGCCATGCAGGCCATCCAGCGCGGCGCCTACGATTACGTGTCCAAGCCGTTCAACGTCGAGGAGCTCAAGCTGTGCGTGCGGCGTGCCCTCGAGCGGCGCCGCCTGGCCCAGGTGTCCCGCCTGGGCACCGAGCCCGCGGACGGACGGGAAGCCCAGATCGAGGACATTGTCGGCAAGAGCCCGGCCATGCTGGACGTGTACAAGCTGGTTGCCCGGGTGGCGCCGACCGCGGCCACCGTGCTGGTGGTGGGCGAGTCGGGGACCGGCAAAGAGCTGGTCGCGCGCGCCATCCACAAGCATTCGGCGCGCTCGGGCGGGCCCTTTGTGCCGGTCAACTGCACGGCCCTGACCGAATCGCTACTCGAGAGCGAGCTGTTCGGGCACGCCAAGGGCGCGTTCACCGGCGCCGCCCAGGCCAAGCGCGGTCTGTTCGAGGAGGCCCACAGCGGGACCCTGTTTCTCGATGAGATCGGCGACATGGGCGCCAAGATGCAGGCCCAGCTTCTGCGCGCGCTGCAGGACGGCGAGATCCGGCGCGTGGGCGGAACCGAGGCCATCAAGACCGACGTGCGCGTGGTGTGCGCGACCAACCGCGACCTGGAGGCGGACGTGCGCGCGAGTCGGTTTCGCGAGGACCTGTTCTTCCGCATCAACGTGGTGACGCTGAAACTGCCGCCGCTGCGCGAGCGGCCGGGCGACGTCCCCATGTTGGCCGCCCACTTCCTGCGCAAGTTCGCGCGGCGCGAAGGGCGCAGCCCGGCGGTTGGCATCGCGCCCGAGGCGCTGGCGCTGCTCGAGCGCTACGGGTGGCCGGGCAACGTGCGCGAGCTCGAGAACGTGATCGAGCGCGCGCTCACGCTGGCCAAAGGCGGCGTTGTGCTGCCCTCGGATCTGCCGGCCGAGGTGCTGGGGGGAGCGGGCGCGGCCGCAGGCGCAGGCGGCGGGTTGGCGGCGGGGGCGCCCGAGGGCGGATGGGGTCCGCTCGCTCTGCTGGCGCACGATCGGCCCACGCTGGCCGAGCTCGAAAGGCGCTACATCGAGCTGGTGCTGCGCGAGACCGGCGGCAACAAGAAGCGGGCGGCGGAGATCCTGGGCATCGACCGCCGCACGCTCTACCGCACGCTCGATCGGGAGCGCGCAGCCGGGGCCGCCAGCGCGGGCGCGGCGGCGAACGCCGAGGACGAGGACTGAGCGCCTGCCCGCCCGCGGCGCGCTCACGGGGCGTCTACCGCAGAGGCGAAGCCGTCCCCGAGGCCGTCAAGCGCAAAAAAGGCCGCTGGGAGAGATCGCTCTACTCCTCGGCCAGCGGGATGCGGATCAAGAATCCGCCCGCGCGTGGGGCCAGCTCACCGCCGGCGTCGGTCAGCACGCGCCGCACCACCGCCAGGTCGAGTAGCAGCGCATGCACCTTGCGCGGCCCGCGCTCGAATACGTGCAGGTCGTCGATGGTGAGCGCGCCCCCCCCGTGCCCGATCTCGACCACCACCTCCTCATCCTCCTGGGCGACCTGCACCGACACCTGGACCGTGCTCGACTCGGTGTGCGAGGCCGCGTAGTGGAGGACGCGTCCGATCGCGAAGTGCAGGGCGGCCGGCTGCAGTGCCAGCCCCTGTTTGCGCTCGCCGGCCGCAAAGCCGACCGCGACCTCGACCGTGCGCCCCTGCGGCTGCTCGCTCGACGCCGCCGCCAACGCGTGCTCGAGATCGGCCAGCGTAGCGCACCGAGAGTCGTCTGTCCCCGCCAGCGCCCTCGCCCCCTCGCGCCCGCTCTCGTCGCGCGGCCCTACCAGATCCAGGTACTGATCCACAATCCGGGTCGACCGCTCGATCTGCTTGGCCAGCCGCGCGGCCATCTGGCCCAGCTCGCCCAGCTCGATTTTGCCCTTGCGTGCCCGCTCGCTCAGAAGCCCGGCCGTCATGCTGATGGCATTGAGCGCGCCGAACAGCTCGTGCCGCATGACTGCGGCCAGGTAGGGCGTGGGATCGAAGCCGGCGCCGGCCCGGCCCGCCCGAGCGCGCGCGGGTCGCTTCACGACCCGGTCCGCCCGCTGCCAGCTCCCGCCCGGGGCTCAGAGCCGTCCGTACCGTCTGCGCCCAGCTCGGCCTCTTCGCCCACCTCCTCGAGCTTCTTGCCGTAGCCGTACTCGGCCAGCTTGTTGTAGAGCGAGCGGCGCGAGATGCCGAGCACCTCAGCCGTGATCTTCTTGTTACCGCTGCGCGCCTCCAGCGTGCGCATGATGATCTCCTTCTCGGCGTCGTGCATGGTCGAGCCCAACGAGATGCGGATGCATTCGTCGCCCGGCCCGGCCCGGTAGATCATCTGTGGCAAAAGCTCCGGGTCGAGCGTCGATGCGCGTGCCAGCAACACCGCCTGCTCGACCACGTTGCGCAGCTCGCGCACATTGCCAGGCCAGTGGTAACCCTCGAGCAGGCGCTGCGTCTCCGACGGAATCACCTCGACCTGCTTGCGGTAGTGGGCGGCGAAATGGGTCACGAAATCGGTCGCCAGAAGCGGGATGTCCTCGCGCCGCTCGCGCAGCGGGGGCAGCACGATCTGCAGGATGTTGAGGCGGTAGTACAGGTCCTCGCGGAACGCGCCCTCCTCGACCATTTTGAGCAGATCCTTGTTGGTGGCGGCGACCACCCGCACGTTCGCGGTCTTCTCCTTCTTGCCCCCGATCCGGGTGAAGGTGAAGCTCTCGAGCACGCGCAGAAGACCCACCTGCGTGCGCTCGTCCATGGTCGAGATCTCGTCGAGGAAGATGGTCCCGGCCTCGGACTGCTCGAACTTGCCCTCCTTGCGCTCGGTGGCGCCGGTGAAAGCCCCGCGCTCGTGCCCGAACAGCTCGCTCGCGATCAGATCGCGTGGGATGGCCCCGGTGTGGACCGCCACGAAGGGTCCCGCGGTGCGCGACGAGCGGGTGTGGATCGCACGTGCCACCAGCTCCTTGCCGGTCCCCGACTCGCCCGTGATCAGCACGGTGGCGTCGGAGGCCGCGGCCAGCTTGATCTTCTCGAACACGTTGTGCATGACCCGGCTGCGCGCGAGCATGCCCTCGAAGGTGACCTCGCCCGATCGTCCGACCGAGAGCAGACGGTTGGGCAGGTAGTCGGGCCGCTCCCCGAGCAACGTCTGCAGACGCTCCTTGAGCTTCTTGGGATTGACCGGCTTGCGGATGTAATCGGACGCACCACGCTTGAGCGCGGCTACCGCAGTCTTGACGGTGGCGTGCCCGGTGATGAGCACGATCGCGGTCGCCGGGGCCGCCTCGTGGATGATCTTGGTCAAATCGACCCCGCTCTTGCCGGGCAGTAGCATGTCGGTCAGCAGCAGGTGATAGGTCTCGGCGCGAAAGCGCTCGAGCGCCTGCTCGGCCGTGTCGGCGGCATCGACCGCGTAGCCCTCCGTGCGCAGGATCTCGACCAAACCCTCGCGCGCTTCGTCCTCGTCGTCGACCACGAGGATCTTGCGCCGGTGCGGATCGCGCGCACCCACGCCCCGCGGTTCCTCCATGACTCTTTCTCTATCAGGTATTTGCTTTTTTTGCAAGACTAAATGTGCAAATTTTTTAAGACTTCTCGTCGCCCTTTGCCACATCAAAGCTACGCGGTGACCCCTCCTTGCGCACTCGTTCCTATGCGGCTGGGCAAAGCGTGCACGCCCGCTCGTCGGAGGCCACGTCCAGCCGGCCCAAGTGTGCGAGCGCGCGTCGCGGGCGTGGCGGCACGCATCCTGCACCCCCCACCACCATGCCGGTCACAAAACGCTGCTTGCCTGCGTGCGCGAGCACGGGACCGCTGTCGGCCGATGAAGAGCGCCGGCTGTCCCGGCGCTGGCGTGCGCTCAATGACGAGTCGGCGCTGGCGCGTCTGGTGTCAGCCCACCTCGGGCTGGTTATCCATATCGCCGGGGAGTTCCGTCATTCCGGTCCACCATTCGAGGACCTGGTGCAGGAGGGCAACCTGGGCCTGCTCATCGGGGCCCGTCGGTTCGATCCCAATCGCAAGACCCGCCTGGCTACCTACGCGACCTACTGGATCCGTGCCTGCATCCTCGAGCATGTCGTGCGCAGCCACGGGCCGGTGCGGATCGGCACCACGCGCAGCCAACGCAAGATCTTCTTCGGACTGGGACGCGCACGCCGGCTGCTCGAGCGGACCGGCCGCCCGGTCGACGCGCACAGCCTCGCGCACGAGCTGGGCGTGGAGCCGTCCGACGTGGAATCGATGACGCCGCGTCTGGCCGGCCGCGACCTGTCGCTCGATGCGCCGCGCGGTGGCGATCCGCGCCGTCCGCTGGGCGCCGATCTGGCGCGCGAAGAGCCGTCCCCCGAAGAGCGCGTCGCCGTGGTCGAGGAGGGCACGCGCCGGCGTCGGAAGCTGCTCGATGGCCTCGAGGTGCTCGACGCGCGCGAGCGCATGATCATCGCAGCCCGCCACCTGCGCAGCCGACCGGCCACCCTATCGGCGCTGGGCCGGCGCTTCGGCGTTTCGCGCGAGCGGGTGCGCCAGCTCGAGCTGCGCGCCAAAGCCAAGCTGCGTCGATTTGTAAGCGCCTAGTATCTCGGACAAAACCGCCCGTCCTCAGGTGCCGTGCGGCGCTTCTTGAGTCGCCGACACGACTAGGATATAAGGTGCCAGCTAGGGGACCGCGCCGAGATAAGCGGTGGTTTCCAAATAGAAACCACGGATCGGAGCGGAGAGAGGCTGATGAAACGACCGGTCGCTTTGGCCCGGCTCGGGCTCCTACTCTTTTTCTTGGGTTCGTGCAGCGATTCCAACTCGGGCGGTCCCAACGACTGCACCAACCCGGACACCTGCCCCCCCAACTCGTCGTGCACCCCGGGCACCGAGCGCTGCGGTCCCGGAGGGGCCGTGCAGCGCTGCAAGGGCGATGGCACGGGCTGGGACACGCAGGCGCACTGTGCGCCCAACCAGAGCTGCCGATCCGGCCAGTGCACGCCCGCCGGCTGTACGGGCACCAGCACCGTGTGCACCGACGACGGCCGCCTGCAGAGCTGCCTCCCGCAGGTGGGGCAGTACTCGGATCCGGTGCCCTGCCCGGTCGGAAGCGTCTGCGTCGGCACCGGCTGCATTCCCCAGGTGTGCTCGCCCAACCAGCGTTTCTGCCTCGATTCGCAGACGGTCGCGCAGTGCAGTCGCCTGGGCGACAACTCGAATGTGATCGAGCGCTGCACCGGCAACAGCTCGTGCGCTGCCGGCGGCTGCGTGGACGCCTGCCAGGCCGCCGACATCAACAAATCCTTTGCCGGCTGCCAGTTCTACTCGGTCGACATGAACAACTTCGAGTTCGACGACATGCAGGAAAACGACGTCGCGGTGGCCAACCAGTCGCTCTTCACCGCGCACGTCAAGCTGGAGGTGCGCCAGGGCGCGACCAATTGGGCGGTTCTGTGCGAGGCCGATGTCCCCTCGCAGCAGACGCACGTGTTCGCGCTCAATGCGAGCTGCGTGAACAGCCCCATCACCCCGACCCCGCCCTTCGACCGGCATCTGGAGGACTCGGGCCTGGTCAATGCGTTGGCCTATCGGGTCACCTCGAATGCGCCCATCGTGGCCTACCAGTACAACTCCGATGACCTCAACCGCAGCGCCGCTTCCTCGGGCGCGTCGGTGCTGCTGCCGCGCGCGACCCTGGGCAAGAAATACTACCTCCTGACCTGGCCGCAGCCCGATCCGGCCAGCTCTTTCAACCTCCAGGGCGCGACCGATATCGCGCGCTCGTCGGCCGACATCGTGGGCACCGCCGACGGCACCAGCGTGATGGTGCGCTCGTCGACCCGGATCATCGCGGGCGCCGGGGTACCCATGATAATGCCGAACCAGACCCAGACCTTCAACCTCAACGAGGGCGATGTGCTCCAGCTCGAGACGCTCATGACCGGCGACGACCTGTCGGGCACCTACATCGAGGCAACCAAGCCGGTCGCGGTGTTCGCGGGCAACGAGTGTGCGGTCAACATCGACCCGCGCGGCGGCCCCACGGGCGGCTTCTGCGACCACATCGAGGAGCAGCTGCTGCCGCTCATCGCGTGGGGCAAGAACTACGTCGCGCCGCGGGTGGTGGCGCAGGCCAATTCGGACGGCTGTCAGGCCGCGGGGCCACCCGAGACCTCGTGCCCGCCCTCGCGCTGGCGCATCATCGCGTCGGTCGACGGTACACACGTGACCCTGACCGCACCGCCCGGCGTCACCTTCGACCGCCCCGGGCCCTTCCTGCTCAACGCGGGCCAGCTGCAGGAAGTGCTGGCCATGGGCTCCACCACGACGGCGGCCGGGGACTTCCTGATCACGGGTGACCAGCCCATCCTGGTCATGCAGCTCTCGGGCGGCGAGGCGACCATGACCACCGCGGTCCCAGTCGAACAGTACCTGCCGTCCTATCTGTTCGAGGTTACCGACTACTTCTGCTCGAACCTGACGGTCGTGCGCAAGCGCGGCTCGACCGTGCAGCTCGACGGCACCGCAATTTCGGACTCGCTGTTCAACCCAGCTGGAGGCGAGTACGAGGTGGCGCGACTGCCCCTCAACATGACCATGTGTGGCGCCGGTTCCACCGGCGTGGTGACGCCGCACAGGGTGCACGCGCAATCCGGCCCCGAGGGGCGCTCCTCGCCGGCCGGCATCGTGGTCAGCGGAATGGATTCGAACTGTTCCTATTCGTATGTGGGCGGACTGAACATCAACGTGATCAATCCGGTCGAGTAGCTTGCAGCGCGGTCGACTTTGGAAAGGACGAACATGAGCCGGACTTGCTTAGCGACGCTTCTTGTGCTGGCGGTTTTCGGATGCGGGCCCTCCGGGCACGCTGGTCCCAACGACTGCACGGACCCGGCGACCTGCCCCGACAATACCAATTGCCCGGCCGGGGCGATGCGATGTGGACCCAGCCTGTCGGTCGAGCAATGCAATCCGACCGGCAGCGCCTGGATGCCGGTCGCTCACTGCTCGTCGAACCAGACCTGCTCGGCCGGACAGTGCAGCCCGGCTGCGTGCAGCGGCATGTCTTCGCAATGCACCAGCGACGGCCGTATCCAGAAATGCCTGGCCCAGAACGGCCAGTACTCGGATCCACAGCCGTGCCCGGCTGGACAGGCCTGCGTCGGTACCGGCTGCATCCCGACCGTGTGCACGCCCAACCAGCGCTTCTGCCGCGACTCGATGACGGTCGCGATGTGCAGCGCGCTGGGCGACAACTCGACGGTGGTCGAGAACTGCACGGGCAACTCGACCTGCGCCAACGGCGGCTGTCTGAATGCGTGCCAGGCCGCCGACCTGCTGAAGACGTTCGCGGGCTGCACGTTTTACGCGGTCGACATGGACAATGACTCCTCCAACGACATGCTCGAGAACGACATCATCGTGGCCAATCAATCGAGCTTCACGGCCAACGTCAAGGTCGAGGTGCGGCAGGGCGCCAACAACTGGACCACGCTGTGCCAGGCCGCCATTCCCTCGAACATGACGCACCCGTTCGCGCTCACCTCCACCTGCGACTTCACCAGCACGAGCTACCTGGATCGGCACGTGGAGGACTCGGCGCTGGTGACCGGCATGGCCTACCGCGTGACCAGCGACGCACCGGTGGTGGCCTACTACTTCAACTCTGACGACAAGAGCGGCTCGGCCTCGTCGTCGGGATCGACCGTGCTCCTGCCCAAGGCCACGCTGGGCAAGAAGTATTACGGCGTGTCGTGGCCGCAGCCATCGGCACCCGGGTTCGGCGACACCAACCGGTCCGGGCTCGACATCGTGGGCACGCAGGACGGCACCACCGTCGTCGTTCACGCGTCCACACACATCATCATGGGTCCCGGCGTGCCCATGATGGCGCCCGGCGACGTGCACAACTTCATGCTCAACGAGGGCGACGTGCTCCAGCTCGAAACCCTGATGCCGGGCGACGACGTCACCGGCACCTACGTTGACGCCGACAAGCCGGTGGCCGTGTTCGGCGGCTCCGAGTGCCTGACCAATCCCAACGGCGGCGCCGACTGCGACCATATCGAGGAGCAGATCCTGCCCCTGACCGCGTGGGGCAAGAACTACATCGCACCGCGCGTGGTCGGCCAGAGCACCAACTGCTCGGGCGCCGGGCAGCCCGAGATCAGCTGCCCGCCCAGCGTGTACCGCATCGTGGGCTCGGTCCCCAACACCACGGTGACCGTCATGGCACCGACGGGGGTGACGCTGAATCCGCCCGGCCCGACCTTCCGGCTGGGTCCGGGCATGTCGCAGGACATCACCGCGACCGGAACCAGCATGACCGCGCCCGGCGACTTCTTCATCAGCGCCGATCAGGCGATTCTGGTCATGGAGCTGACCGGCAGCGAGACCGCGATGGTGACGGTGGTGCCGTACGAGCAGTTCCTGCAGCAGTACCTGTTCGGCGTGCCCGACTTCTTCTGCACCACCATCACGGTGACTCGCAAGGCGGGCACGGTCGTGCAGCTCGACGGCTCGCCGATCGCGGATTCGCTGTTCAACGATGCCGGCGGCGGGTATCAGGTGGCGCACTTCCCGATCATGCAGCCGGGTGGATGCGGCGTAGGCGGCTCCATGGGTCAGGTCGTTCCGCACACGGTCAAGGCGCTGCCGACCCCGGAAGGGCGCAACTTCCCGGCCGGCATCGACCTGTACGGAGTCGATATCAACTGCAGCTACGGGTACGTCGGTGGCCTCAGCGTCCAGGTGATCAACGACATTCCGTAGCGCACGGGCGTGAGGGTTCGATGAGGGGACCGAGGAGAGCGGCGCTTTTCGCTGCCGGGATTCTCGTTGGGTGGGTCGGGTGCGCTGGGTGCGGTCCCAGCGGCAATGCAGGCCCCAACGATTGCACCAATCCGGACACCTGCCCCGACATGACGCCATGCCAGGCCGGTGCCTGGCGCTGTGGGCCCGGCGGGTCGGTGGAGCAGTGCAACCCGGCCGGCAGTTCCTGGATGCCGGTCGCACATTGCATGGGCGTCCAGACGTGCTCGGCCGGACAATGCAGCCCGGCCGCCTGCAGCGGCAGCGCGGCCCGCTGCACCTCCGACGGTCGCCTCGAGACCTGCAACCCGCGCATCGGCCAGTACACTGATCCGGTCGCCTGCCCGGTTGGACAGACCTGCATCGGCACCGGTTGTGTGCCCACCGTGTGCACGCCCAATCAGCGCTTCTGCAAGGACGACATGACGGTCGCGATGTGCAGCCCGCTCGGCGACAACTCGATGAACGTCGAGAGCTGCTCGGGCAACTCGACCTGTGCCAACGGCGGCTGCGTGAGCGCGTGCCAGGCTGCCGACCTGTTGAAATCGTTCGCCGGCTGTGCGTTCTACGCGGTCGACATGGACAACTGGGATCGCGACGATCCGCTCGAGAACGACATCGTGGTTTCCAACTCGTCGCGCTTCACGGCCACCGTGAAGATCGAGATGCGCCAGGGCGGCAACTGGCAGATGCTGTGCATGGCCGCGGTACCGCCGCAGATGACGCACGTGTTCGCCCTGACCAATACCTGCGACCAGACCGGCACCACCGTGTTCGACCGCCACGTCGAGGATTCGGCGCTGGTCGGCGGCCTGGCCTACCGCGTGACCAGCGACGCCCCGGTGGTGGCCTACTACTACAACTCGGACGACCTGAACGGGCAGGCCGCGTCGTCGGGCTCGTCGGTGCTGCTGCCCAAGGCGACGCTGGGCAAGAAGTACTACGCGCTGGCGTGGCCGCAGCCGCCGGCCACCGTCCGCTCGTCCGGGATTCGCACGCCGTCGGGCACCGACATCCCGCGCGCGTCCATGGACGTGGTGGGGAGCGAGGACGGCACCACGGTCATGGTGACCGCGTCCACGCGCATCATCATGGGCCCGGGCGTGCCCATGATGACCCCGGGCCAGACCCAGACCTTCATGCTCAACGAAGCCGACGTGCTGCAGCTCGAGACCCTGATGACGGGCGACGATCTCAGTGGCACCTACGTGGTGGCCGACAAGCCGGTGGCGGTGTTTGCGGGCGGTGAGTGCACGCTCAATCCCAACGGCGGCACCTACTGCGACCACACCGAGGAGCAGATGCTGCCGCTGACTGCCTGGGGCAAGAACTACGTGGCGCCCCGGATGGCGGGTCAAAGCGAAAACTGCTCGGGCACCGGGGGCGTGCCCGAGGTCGACTGCCCGGCCTCGGTGTGGCGCATCCTGGGCTCGGAGATGATGACGACCGTGACCATGAGCGCGCCCACCGGCGTGACGCTTTCGCCGCCCGGTCCCACGTTCATGCTGGGCCCGGGCATGGTGCAGGAGGTGACCGCGCGCGGATCGAGCGCGACCGCGCCCGGCGACTTCTTCGTGAGCGCCGACAAGCCGATCATGGTCATGCAGCTCGCGGGCGGCGAGGCCGACATGGTGACCGCGGTGCCGGTCGAGCAGTATCTGCCGACGTATCTGTTCCAGGTGCCGAGCTTCTTCTGCTCCAAGCTGACCGTGTCGCGCAAGATGGGCGTCGTCGTGCTGCTCGACGGCGTAGCGATCGCGGACTCGCTGTTCACGGATGCGGGCGGCGGCTACCAGGTGGGACGGCTCCCGATTGGCATGCGTTGCGGCAGCGGCACCATGGGCATGGCCGACACCCACACCATCGCGGTCATGCCGACGCCCGAAGGGCGCACGTTCCCGGCCGGAATCGGCGTGCTGGGGGTCGATCTGGACTGCAGCTACGGCTACGTGGGCGGGCTCAGCGTCCAGGTGATCAACGACATTCCCTAACCGCCGGCCGGCCGACCACAGGCTCCGTGGTATCTTGTCCGACATGCTGAACGCGATTCCGACCGTTCCGGCTCCGGTCAACGAGCCGGTCTACTCGTATGCCCCCGGCACGCCCGAGCGCGCTTTGCTCAAGCGCGCGCTCGAGTCGATGGCCAAAAACCCGATCGAGATCCCGCTCTACGTGGGGGGGCGCGAGCTGCGCACCGGCAAGACCGCAGACTGCCGGGCACCGCATCGACACCAGCTGAAGTTGGCGACCGTGCACCAGGCCGGCCCCGAAGAGGTGGCGGCCGCCCTCGAGGCCGCGCGCGCGGCCGCCGGCGCATGGGCACGGACGCCCTGGTACGAGCGGCTGGCCGTATTCTTGCGAGCGGCCGAGCTTCTGGCCACGCGCTACCGGCCGCTGCTCAACGCGGCCACCATGCTCGGGCAGTCCAAGACCGCGCACCAGGCCGAAATCGACGCCGCCTGCGAATCGATCGACTTCTGGCGCTGGAACGCTCACTTTGCCGAGCGCATTTACAAGGAGCAGCCCTATTCGCCGCCCGGCATGTGGAACCAGCTCGACGCGCGGCCGCTGGAAGGCTTCGTGCTGGCGGTGACGCCGTTCAACTTCACGTCGATCGGCGCCAATCTGCCGACTGCACCCGCCATGATGGGCAACGTGGTGGTGTGGAAGCCGGCGCGGACGGCCACGCTGTCGGCGTGGTGGATCATGCAGATCTTGCGCGAGGCCGGGCTGCCCGACGGGGTCATCAACTTCGTACCGGGTCCGGCCGAAGCGGTGTCGCAGGTTGCGCTCCCGCACGCGGAGCTGGCGGGCATCCATTTTACCGGCTCGACCGGCGTGTTCCAGAAGATGTGGCGGACGGTGGGCGAGAACATCACGCGCTATCGTAGCTACCCGCGGCTGGTCGGCGAGACCGGCGGCAAGGACTTCATCGTCGCCCATCCGTCGGCGGACGCAAGCGCGCTGGCGGTCGCGGTTGCGCGCGGCGGCTACGAGTACCAGGGCCAGAAATGCTCGGCGGCCTCGCGCGTGTACGTGCCCGAGTCGCTATGGCGAGGCGGGCTGCGCGATCGGCTGCTGGCGCTGATCGGCGAGATCCGGATGGGAGACGTGGCCGATTTCCGCAACTTCATGGGGGCCGTGATCGACAAGGCGTCGTTCGAGAACATCTCGGGCTACCTGCGAGCGGCCAAGCAGGGCCCCAACATGAAGGTGCTGGCGGGCGGCGAGCTGCGCGGTGAAGAAGGCTGGTTCGTGGCGCCCACGCTGGTCGAGAGCGAGGACCCCAAGTCCCGGCTCATGAGCGAGGAGATCTTCGGGCCGGTGGTGACCCTCCACGTTTACAAGGACGCGAGCTGGGACGACACGCTGCGGATGGTCGACGAGACCTCGCCCTACGCGCTCACCGGGGCCGTGTTCGCGCGCGAGCGCGGGGTGATCGAGCAGGCGGCCCAGCGGCTGCGCCACGCGGCCGGCAACTTCTATATCAATGACAAACCGACCGGCGCGGTGGTGGGCCAGCAGCCCTTCGGCGGCGCGCGCGCCTCCGGCACCAACGACAAGGCGGGCAGCCTGTGGAACCTGATCCGGTGGGTGTCACCACGCACGATCAAGGAAAACTTCGCCCCGCCGGTCGAGCTCAAGTATCCCTTCATGGCCGAAGCCTAGTCCCGACGGAGCGCATTCAGATATTCGCTCGGTTCGCGGGTTGTGGTAGGGTGCGCCTAAACTCGACTCCCTGGGGAGGGCGTCATGAAAACCAAGCTTGGCCTGGGTATTGCGCTCGTCGTGATGTTTGCAGCTGTGACCGGATGTGGCGATGACACCGGAGGTGCGGGCGGGACTGGCGGCACGGGTGGCACCGGGGGCACCGGAGGAATGCGCGACGGCGGGGGCGACGGCCCGCGCGACGCCGGGGTCGATGCGATGCCCGACGCGCCCATCGACGCGCCCGAGCCCGACGCCATGCCGGACGCGGGCATGCTGTGCCCACTCCCCATCATCCGCGATCTCATGACCACGGACAGCTACGACGGGACGCTCATGGGGACGAGCATGAACTCGAGCACGTCCTGCCAGTCCAACGCAATGGGGCCCGAGAACCTGTTCACGCTTCATCTGGCCGCGCGCACGGGCCTCAACCTCAGCACCGATGCGGTGCGCACCAACATGGACACCATCATTGAGGTGCGCCGCATCTGCGACGACCAGTCGACCGCAGTGGCGTGCAACGACGACGACGGCCGGAGCCTCAAGAGCTACATCCACACGATGTTCGATCCGGGCGACTACTTCGTGCTCGTCGATCAGTATCTGCCCAGCGGTGGTACGCCGGGCGGGAACTACAATCTCACGGTTTCGACCTTCACCCCCGCGTCGAACGCGGACTGCGCGATGCCGACCACGCTGACCGACACCGCGCCTGTGACCGGCCAGAACAGCTTCAATGGCCTCCAGGTGATCACCGCATGTGGCGATGCCAACGGATCACCACAGCTCTTCTACGCCCTCACTGTCCCCGCCAATTCGAATGCAACCATCACCGCCACCCCCACCGGGACGCCGGCCTGGGCGCCGTCGGTGCAGGTGGTCAGCGGCTGTGACCCCGCAACCGGCCAGTGCCTGGCCAGCGAAAATGGCGCAAGCGGCATGCCCACGCTGGCGCGTGTCTCCAACACGGGCGGCTCTCCGCTCAACGTCATCGTGGCGGTGAGCGGCAACGCGGCACCGACCGGCGGAACCTTCGATCTGTCGGTCGCATTCACGACCCCGGCGTCGAACGCCATCTGCGGGATGCCCACCACGCTCACCAGCGCGACCCCGCTCACCGGGCAGAACAGCTTCGACGGTGCGACCGCAATGACCGCATGCGGCGGCGCGAACGGGTCGAGACAGCTCTTCTACTCGCTCGCGATCCCAGCGGCCTCGCTGGCGACCGTGACCGCAACCCCGACCGGCACGCCCGCGTGGGCGCCCTCGCTGCACGTGCTGAGCGGGTGCGCGGCTTCGGACCGCTGCCTAGGCAACGTCTCCGGCACTTCCGGGATGCAGACCGTGGCCCGCGCTCCCAACGGCGGCACCTCACCGCTCAACGTGATCGTCTCGGTCAGCGGCAACGCAGGATCGACCGGTGGAACGTTCGATCTGTCGGTCGCATTCGCGCCCTTCCCCTATGTCGAAAGCACGGCTACGGCGTCCTGCGACGACATGACGGCCGGCACCGATGTGGCTCTGCTGCCGGCCAGCAACATCGACGACTCCGCGTCTGCCATCACGGCGCTCCCGTTCACGTTCCAGCTGGTGGCAACCGACGTGACCCATTACTCGGTGACATCGAACGGCTTCGCACAGCTCTGGACCTCCATGACCGGTACGCCCAGTACCAACTTCACCAACGTCCCCATTCCGAGCCCCGCCAATCCCAACGGCTTCGTCGCGCCCTTCTGGGACGACCTGGCTCCGGTCAGCGGTGGGATGACGGGCGCGCGGGTGGCGACGTTTGGCACCATGCCCAACCGGCACTTCACCATCCAGTGGACCAACTGGACTACGTTCGGCGCCACCACGACCCGGTTGACCTTCCAGGCCAAGCTATTCGAGACCACGAATGTGGTCGAGTTCCACTACTGCACGCTGACGCCCGGTACCGCCGGCGATCGAGTGACCGGGAGCTCGGCCACCGTCGGCATCGAGAGTCTGACCGGTACCAATGGATTCCCGCACTCGTTCAACACCGCGATGTCGGTCAGTACCGCCAACGCGCTTCGATTCACGCCGCAGTAAGGGCCCTCGCAAGGTGGTAAAATAGCGGCGCGGTGCGGCTGTTTCACAAGCTGGTGCTGCTCATCCTCGTGGCTGCGCTCGCGCCGCTGGCCGCGCTGGGCCTCTTGTCTGCGCGCTCGGCCGAGAGCGCGCTCGCGCGCCGTATCGAGGAGCATCACCGCAAGCTGGCCCAGAACGGCGCCGATCTGGTTGCGCTCTACCTCGACAACCTGGTCAATCAACTGCGCGCCATCGCCCAGTATCCCAACCTGCGCTCGCGCGACACGGCCGTGGTGCGGGGGGTGTTGCGGGTGGCCTACCGCCAGATCGAGGACATTGCAGTGGTGGCGCTGGTCGACGACGGCGGGACCCCTCACGGCGACACCGTGTTTCTGACCGACCCCCAAAACTACGAGGCTCTGCGCGGGCACGACGCCGCCACCAGCGCCGACGTGGAGGCCCTGTTCGCCCGCGTACCGGGCCGCCCGAGCCCGCTGCCGCTGGAGCGCGTACGCGCGGCTGGCCTCGCGTTCGGGCCCGTGCACTCCGCGCCCTCGGCCAGCCACCCCCGCCTGGTGCTTGCGATTCGGCTGCCCGTCCCGCCGGGCGCCGACGCCGGCACCGTGACCCCGATCAACCTGGTCGCCGACATCTCGCTGGAGCCGCTGGCGCGCCGCATCCAGGCCCTCTCGTCCGAGGGCGCGGAAGCGCTGCTGCTCGACGGCGACGACCGTCTGGTGGCGGATGCGCACGGTGCTCATGCTGCGTTGCACTCGGTCGATCGCCCGCGCGCCGCGCTGGCGGCGGGTCGGGCTGCGGTCGCCCCCTACGTCGAGGACGGACAGGCCATGCTGGGCGCGTATGCCCCTGTTCAGCGCTACGGGTTCTCGGTTTTGGTCCGGCAGCGCGCCGACGCCGCCTATGCGCCGGTGGCGGCGCTGCACCGGCGCACGCTCGAGTTTGGCGCGCTGTCGGCCGTGCTGGCGGCCGCGCTGGCGGCGCTGTTCACGCGCTCGGTGGCCGTCCGCGTGCGCCGGCTGGCGGCGGGCGCCGCCGAGATCGGAGGAGGCCGGCTCGAGGTGCGTCTGCCCGCGAGCGGCCGCGACGAGATTGCCGACCTTTCCCGCTCGATGAACGACATGGCGACCCACCTGGCCGCGCAGCGAGCCGAGATCCTGGAGTGGAATCGGACGCTGGAAGCGCGCGTCGCCGAGAAGACGCGCGAGCTTCTGCATGCCCAGGACATGCTGCTGCGCTCGCAGAAGCTGGTCGCGATCGGTGAGCTGGGGGCCGGCATCGCGCACGAGATCAACAACCCGCTCGCGGGCGCGCTGGGCATGACGCAGCTCATGCTCCTGGACCTGCCGCCGAGTGATCCGCGGCGCGCCCAGATCCAGGACATCGAGCAGCAGGCGCTCCGCATCCGCGACATCGTCGCCAAGTTCCTGCGCTTCACCCAGGACGCGCGGGCTGCGGATCAATCGGCCGAGCGCGTCGATGTGCAGCGAGTGCTCGACGACGCGCTGGCCCTCCTGGGCCCGACCGCGCTCGAGCAGCGCGGCATCCATGTCGAGCGGCACTTCGCGACCGACGTGCCGGCGGTCCGCGCCATCCCGAGCCAGCTCCAGGAGGCGTTCGTCCAGATCTTGACCAATGCGCGCAACGCGATGCCCACGGGCGGCCAGCTCACGGTGGAAACCTCACAGCAGAACGGCAAGCTGGTCACCGTGCGCATCGCGGACACCGGCGCCGGCATCCGGCCCGAGCATCTCGACCGCATCTTCGATCCCTTCTTCACGACCAAGGCGGAATGGGGCGCGACCGGCCTCGGGCTGTCGCTGGTCCATAAGATCGTCGAGGGACATGGCGGCAAGATCGCGGTCGACAGCGCGCCCGGGCAGGGCGCCATCTTCACGCTGACGCTGCCGGCCGACCTCGGGGAGCTGCATCTTGCGTAGCCGCGCGGCCGCATTCGTCCTGATCGCGCTGGGCGTGGCTTTGATCGGGGCCGGCGTCTGGTACGGGGCCCTGCTCGCCCGCTCGTCGCGCGCCAGCGCGCCCCAGAGCCCGCGGTCGGTCGGTCCGGGCGCACGCGCCGAAGCCGACGCCGCCCTGCCCGCACCCGGCTTCGTGCTGTCGGAGGCGCACGGCGACGTCCAGGTTGCAACCGGAGCCGACTTCGCAGCGGCTGCGCCCGGCGACGGCGGGCTGGCCCTGGGCGGGGGCACCCGCATCCGAACCGGCCGGGGCTCCTCGGCCGTGCTGCGGGCGCCCGACGGCAGCGAGGTCGCGCTCGCCGACGGCGTCGAGATCTCGATCGCGGAGCTGTCGGCCCAGGTGGCTCGCTTCGCTCTCGAGCGCGGCAAGGTACGCGCCGCCTCGCCCGAGGGTGGGCGCGCAGTCACGGTCGACTCGTCGGGCGCGCGCGCGGAGGCGCAGGGGGCACGCTTCGTGATCTACACCAGCCCGCGGGGCCTGGTTGCGGTCGCCAGCGAGAGCGGTCGGGTCAAGCTGCGCGCGCAGGGGCGCGAGGTCGAGGTTCCGGCCGGCCAGCAGTCGATCGTGCCCCCGCAGGGCATGCCGACCGATCCGGTCGCGGTGCCCGATGCAGTGTTTCTGCAGGTGGCATGGCCCGGCGAGACCCTGCAGCGCGAGCCCGAGACCCTGGTGCGCGGCCGTGCGCGGCCCGGCGAGCGCGTGTACGTCAACGGCGCCGAGACCGAGGTTGCGATGGACGGCACCTTCATGGCGCGGGTTCATCTGCGCGAGGGCAAGAACCCACCTCTGCGCGTGGAAGCGGAGGCCCTGACCGGCCGCCGCCGCATCCTGCGCGGGCCCGCGGTCGAGGTCAAATCCGACCTCGACCTGCAAGTCCGTCCCGTGGATTGGGGAGCGAGGAAGCAGTGAGCGACGATCGCAAGACGACAAAGCCGGGCAACAACGACCCGGCGCACCTTCCCGATGGAACCGCGTCCGTGCTGGAGGCGCTCCGAGACGCCGTGGCGCGGCATTGCCACGAGATCCGCCAGCCGCTTCTGGGCATCAAGGGTTACGCCGAGCTGATGCCCGATGAGCCCATCGACGCCGAGATGGTGCGCGAGGGCTGCCGGAGCATCGCCGCCCAGGCCGACCGCATCGCGCGCCGGGCCGATGAGCTGATGGCGCTGTTTCTGGGCCCGCAGACCCTGACCGCGCCGCCGCAGCCCGCCAGCTGCAACGTCAAGCAGGCGATCGAAGGCGCCGTGGGGCTGTTCCGCTACCGCGCGACCGGTTTCGTGCAGGTCCGAATCGATGTGCCGCCCGACCTGCCACCCGCACGCATCGCCGCCGACCACCTGGAGCAGATCGCGGTCAACCTGGTGGGCAACGCGCTCGACGCGCTGGCCGGCCGCGGCGCCATCCAGATCCGAGCGCACGCCGACGCGGCCGCAAAAACCGTGATCGTGGATTTCGCAGACGACGGGCCCGGCATCCCGACCCCGCTGCACAAGAGCCTGTTCGAGCCCTACCAGACCTCGAAGGCGCAAAGCCGCGGGCACGGCCTGGGCCTGGCCATCTCACGCGAGCTGGCCGAACGTGCCGGCGCCACCCTGGTGTTCGACGACGGCGCGCGCCTGACCGGGCCCTGGCCGCTGCCGGCCCGCACCGCCTTCCGGCTGACCCTTCCGGTCGCGTGAGCCGCGGCGCTGCGCTTGCATCACGAGCCGCCCGAACAAATAGTGTAGGCATGCCCCGCACACTGGCCGTGGCCGCGTGCCTGCTTCTCAGCGCCGGCGCCGGCTTTGCGCCCGCGCGCTTCGACCTCACGGCGGCCCGCCGGCTGTCCGACCTCGATGCCGAGGAGATCGTGGGCTCGGCCCGCATCATCGACGGCGCGCCGGTGCGCGAGGTGCGGTTTGACTCGACGATGTGGAGCCCGCGCGGCGAGCCGCACCCGATCCGCATCCAGGCCTTCGTGGCGCTGCCGCCCGGGCCCATCGAGCCCCACAGCAAGCCCGCAGTCGTCCACGCGCACGGGCTGGGCGCCGCCGGCGATCCCGAGCAGGCGGCCAACCTGGCCCGCAACCTCGACGTGGTGGCGCTCTCGATCTCGGCACCCGGCCTGGGTGGCTCGGAGGGTCAGGGCCCGACGGCCGAAGACCCGCGGCCCATCTTTGAAACCATCCCGGACGTGCGCGGGAGCTGGCTGTACGCCTACACGCACGCGATCCTGCGTGCCATCACGTACCTCCAGAGCCGGCCCGAGGTCGATCCGCAGGCAATTGTCGTGACCGGGGCCTCGATGGGTGGGCTGGCCAGCTTCATCGCGGGCGGGGTCGACGATCGGATCCGGGGCGTGCTGCCGGTCAGCGCATCCGGCGGCCTGGCCCGAGCGGCCGCCGAGAACACCTGGTTCCGGCGGCTGGTGCTGTCGGCGGGCGGGCTCAAGCCCGAGGATCCGGCCGCGCGCGCCTTTTTCCGGGGCCTCGATCCGCTTGCGTTTGCGGGCCGGCAAAAGGGCGCGGTCTACCTCCTGACCGGTGCCCAGGACGAGTTTTTTCCGCTCGATCAGGTGGTTGCGACCTGGCGCGCCCTGCACGCACCGGCCAAAAGCCTGGCCGTGGTGGCCGATTACGATCACGGCTGGTACTTTGGCTTCGGTTGCCCGGCCCGCTGTATGCCCAGCGCGCCAAGCTCGAGCGCGACCGCGCCCGCGACTGAGACCCCGGCCGGGTCGGGGGCCGCGCCGCCGCCGCCCTGTCCGCGTGCCCCCACCTGCCCGGCCGCCTGCGCGGATGGGGCCGCGCCGCCCTATTGCGGCCCCGAGGCCAGCTACAACCGCCTCGACGACTTTAATGCGCGCTGGGCGCTCCTTTTGCGCGCGCTGGTGGCCCAGCATGCAGCCCGCCCGCGCCGGCCGTTCGGGCCCCCGCCGCCGGCCCCGTTCGTGGCGCGCCGCCGAGACCAGGTCGTGGTGCGGCCGGTCAGCCTGCTGGCCCTGCGCGCGGTGCGGGTGGCGGTCAGCGAGGACGGCGGCCTCACCTACGGCCAGTTCCCGCTCGAGCGGGCGCCCGATGGCGCTTACCACCTGCACCGCCGGGTCAGCGACCACGCGATCCTCCTGGCCGAGCTGGAGGCCGAAGATGGGACCGTGGCGAGCTCGGTGCCGATCCTGCCGCGCGGCTTCCGGCCGCACGTGCGTCCGTTCGGGCCCCATCCGTGAGCGCCCAGCGTATGATCTGCTCATGAAGCCCCTTCTGCTCGGCACCATGCTGCTGGTCACCTTCGCGGCCCCGCTGACCGAGGACCAGAAAATCGAGGCGCTCATCCAGACCGTCGACGGGATCAAGGACGCCGCCTTCATCCGCAACGGCAAGGCCCATGACGGCCATGCCGCCGCCAAGCACCTGCGCGACAAGTGGCGCGGGAAGAAGAGCGAGGTCAAGACCGCGCGCGACTTCATCCGCCTGTGCGCCAGCGTGTCGTCGCTGACCGGCCAGCCCTACCTCATCCGCTGGAAGGACGGGCGCGAGCAGAAGAGCGCCGACTTTCTATCCGAAAAGCTCGCCGAGCTCGAGAAAGGCGAGAAAGGTCGTTGACCCGCCGCGAGGTGCCTGCTAACTCTGGAAGCTTGGAACTGCTGCAATGAAAATCGCCTTCACGCACAATCTCCGCCTCACCGACAGCGAGGAAGAAGCCGAGTTCGACACCGCCGAAACCGTCGACGCCATCGCGGCTGCTTTGGCCACCGGCGGGCACGACGTCGAGCGCATCGAGGTCTCGGGCCCGGCCTCGCACCTGGCCGCGCGCATCGAAGCCTACGTGCCCGATCTCATCTTCAACACCGCCGAGGGCCGCCGCGGCCGCGCGCGCGAAGCCTTCTACCCGGCCCTATTCGAGGAGCTGGGGTTTCCCTATACCGGCTCCGACGCCTACGTGCTCGCCTTGACGCTCGACAAGCACCTGACCAAGCTGGTCTTGTCCGAGCATGGCATCGACAGCCCGCGCGGCAAGCTGGTCACGGCCGCCGACCTAGCCCGAAACGGTGAGCTTCTGGCCGCCAGCGCCGGCGTCCCCCTGCCCTGCCTGGTCAAGCCCAACTACGAGGGCTCGTCCAAAGGCATCGACGACCAGCAGGTGGCGCGAGATTCGCGCCAGCTCGCGCGCATTTTGCGGCGCACGCTCGAGGCCTATCCGGCCGGCGTGCTGGTCGAGGAGTACATCCCGGGCAGCGACGTGACGGTGCCCATGCTCGAGGGCGTGGGCGAGGGCGGGGTGCTGCAGCCGGTCGAGTACGTGGTCGCGCCCGAGGCGCGCAGCCGCTATAACCTGTACGACTACCGGCTCAAGAACGCCTGCTCGGACAAGGTCGACGTGCGCTGTCCGGCTCTGTTGCCGCGCGATGTGCTGGCGCGCCTGCGCGCCCTCGGCAAAACCGTATGCCGGGCGCTCTCCATCCGGGACCTGGGCCGCATCGATTTTCGGCTGGCTGAAAACGGCCGCATCTACTTCCTCGAGGTCAATGCGCTGCCGTCGCTGGAAAAAGGCGCCGGTCTGTTTGCGGCTGCGGCGCGCGAAGGGCTGTCCTACGAGGGCGCGCTGGGGGCCGTGGTGCGCTCGGCCGCCCGGCGCTGGAACCTGCCGCTTCCGGAGGACACGCCGGCCGCCGCACCGGCCCGCGCGCACGCGCGGGGGGATGGGCTGCGCATCGGGTTCGCCTTCAACATCAAGCGGGTCGACTCCAAATCGGGCAACGACAGCGAGGCCGAGTACGACACCCCCGAAACCGTGGGCGCCATCCAGAGCGCCATCGAGAGCTTCGGCCACACCGTGGTGCCGCTCGAGGCGACCGCCGAGTTCCCGCGCCTTCTGGCCGAGTCCAAGGTCGCGCTCGTGTTCAACATCGCCGAAGGTGTGGTGGGCCGCAACCGCGAGGCCGTGGTGCCGGCGCTGTGCGAGCTCCTGGGTATCCCGTACACCGGCAGCGACTCGGCCACGCTCTCCATCGCCCTCGACAAGGCGCTCACCAAGAAGGTGCTGCGCCAGCACGACGTCTTGACCCCCGAGTTCCAGGTCATGCAGACCGGGCGCGAGCGGCTGTCGGCGGCCCTGCGCTTCCCGGTCATCGTCAAGCCCAACCAGGAGGGCACCTCCAAGGGCATCTCACCGGCCTCGGTGGTCGACGATGAGGCGGCGCTGCGGGTGGCGGCGCGCGAGATCGTCGAGCGCTACCGGCAGCCGGCTCTCATCGAGGAGTACATTGCGGGCCGCGAGTTCACGGTGGGTCTGCTCGGAGATCGCCGCCCGCGCGTACTGCCCCCCATGGAGATCCTGTTCAAGGATTCGCAAAATGGGCGCCCGGTCTACGACTACGCGATCAAGCAGGACTGGCAAAAATATGTCGAATACTGCTGTCCGGCCCGTCTGACCGCGACCGAGGTGCGTGCCATCGAACGGGCCGCGCGCGAGAGCTTCGTGGCGCTCGACTGCCGCGACGTGGCGCGGGTCGACCTGCGCGTGAGCCCGCAGGGCAAGGTCTACGTGCTCGAGGTCAATCCGCTGCCCGGCCTGACCCCCGACTACTCGGACCTGGTCTTGATCGGAAAGGCGGCGGGCTTGGACTACCGGACCCTGATCGGTGAGATCCTGGCGGGTGGCCTCAAGCGGCTGCGCGAGAAGCGGCGAACCGACGTCCGGGAGCTCTTGCTCGCGCGCAACGGCGGCCCCAGCCCGGCGGCGCAGAGCCAGTGACCGACGAAAGCCGACCGCCCAGCACCGAATCTGCGAGCACGCCGCCGTCCCCGCCCCCGCCCTCGAGCCCGCGTCCGCCCCGCCGGCGCCTGCGCGAGCTGGGCATCCCGATCGGCCGCTTCCCGACCGGCCGCTGGAACGGAATCACCGATGTCCGGGGCGTGCGCATAGGCCACCAGACGCTGGTCGCGGGCGAGGGTCCGCTCGAGCCCGGCAAGGGCCCGGTGCGAACCGGCGTGACCGCGATCGTCCCCCACGACAACGTGTTCTACGAGCGCATGCTGGCGGGCGCCTTCGTGCTCAACGGCGCCGGCGAGGTGGCGGGGCTGACCCAGGTCACCGAGTGGGGGCTGCTCGAGACTCCGATTCTCCTGTGCAACACCATGTCGGTGGGCAAGGTGTCCGACGCCGCGGTCCGGTGGATGATCAAGCGCTATCCGGGCATCGGCGGCGAGTACGACGTCGTGATCCCGGTGGTCGGCGAGTGCGACGACTCCTGGCTCAACGATGCGGCCGGCCGCCACATCCACTCTGATCACGTCTATCGGGCCATCGAGGGCGCGCAATCGGGCCCGGTGGCCGAGGGCTCGGTCGGCGCCGGCACCGGCATGATCACGTGCGGTTTCAAGGCCGGCATCGGCACCGCATCGAGACGGGTGCCGGCCGAGGTCGGCAACGACATGCTGGGCGTCCTGGTGCTGACCAACTTCGGCCTGCTGCCGCACCTGCGCGTGGACGGGGTGCCGGTGGGCGAGCAGCTGGAGCCGCGCTACCGACACCTGGCCGCGCGCACCTCGAGCTACGGCTCCATCATCACGGTGGTGGCCACGGACGCGCCCCTGCTGCCCTCGCAGCTGACGCGGCTGTGCAAGCGGGCGGCGCTCGGCATCGGGCGCGTGGGCTCTTTCGCTGCTCACGGCTCGGGCGAGATCCTGGTCTCCTTCTCGACCGCCAACAAGGTACCGCGGGTTACCAAGAAAATGACCACGCGCATCGAGGTGGCGCTCGACACCGCGCTCGACCGTTTGTACGAGGCCGTGGTCGAGTGCACCGAGGAAGCGATTTTGAATGCACTTTGCATGGCCGACGAAATGGTCGGTCAGGGCGGCAACTTCGCGCCCGCGCTGCCGCTGCCCGACATGGTGGAGATTTTCAAGCGCTGCCGGCCCCCGGCGCCCCTTCCGGAGGCGGATCTGGTACCCGGCGAGCCGGCGCCCGGAGCGGCCGGGCAGCCGGGGCCGCCCGGGCATCTCGCACCCCCCGCACCGACGGAACCGCTCCCCCCCGCGGACCCTGGCTCGGGCACCCGCGGACCCGACCAGTCCTGAACCGGCGGTTTTGCCTACAATAGGCGACTCAATTTTTTGGTAGCTCGACCCACCGCGCGCCTTGGGCTCTCGCAGTACCGTAGCAGACGTAGGTGCCGAATCATCGGCAGCGAGGCAAGAACCTGACCCAAAGCGAGCGGATCTTTCTCGCACAACTGCGCAGCTTGTGGCCGGTGTTGGATCCGTTGCCGACATCGGTGCTCGCGGTCTCTTGGCGCAGGCGGGTGCTGTTCGCCAATCGAGCGGCACGCCGCCTGCTCAGCGGCGAGCCCGAGCGGCGTCTGCTCGAGGACGCTTTCGCGGCCGGCGACGTGACGCTCGCACCGGCCGGCCCGGTCGGGGCCGCCGACCTCGGGGTCGATCGCGCGCTGGCCGGGCAACCGGTGGAAGCCGAGGAGGTCCGGTTCTCGGTGCGCGGCGTGGTCACGTTTCTGCGCGTCACCACCGCACCCATCCAGGGCCCCGACAAGCGCGCGGTCGGCGTGCTGGTGCTGCTCACCGATGTCACCGAGCTGGTGGCGGGCGAGCGGCGGGCCAGCCTGCTCGCGCACCTGGGTCGGGCGCTGGTCGCGCGGCTCGACCCGGCTGCGATCGCCGCCCAGGTGGCCGAGCTGACCGGGCGCGGCCTGGGCGCCCCGTGCGCGCTGTTTCTGGCCACGCCCACGGGCGAGCTCGAGGCGCCGGGGCAGGGTGCGACCATCCCGCCTTTGCGCACGGCCGCCGAGCGAGCGCTTGCGCGCCGGCAAACCCTCTGGAGCGGCGAGACGCTGGCCGCGCCCATCCTGCGCGAGGGCCAGGCCTTGGGTGCGATCGCGCTGGGCAGCCCGGCCCAACCGCCCGATGGGCCCCTGGTCGAGCAGGTGGCCGGCCTGACCGCGCTCGCGCTCGAGGGCGCACGCCTGCGCGCGGAGACGCAGGCGGCCTCCGACGCCAAGGACGCCGTGCTCGCGGTCGCCAGCCACGAGATCTCGACGCCGCTGTCGGCGCTGGCTGGTTATGCCGACATTCTCGCGCACGTGATGGAGCAGCCGGTGCTCAACCGGACCGCGCTCGAGCGAGCCGCGCACGGCATCCAACGCACCGCCGAGCAGGTGCAGGCGCTCTCGCAGCGCCTCCTCGACTCCGAGCGCATCCGGCGCGGGCAGCTTCTGGTCGAGCGTCGGCCCGGCGACCTGCTGCCGGTTGTGCGCGAGACCATCGAGCGAGCCGGCATCGGGTACGGACGCCCGATCGATCTCGAGATCAATGTGAGCGCGCTGCCGGGCCGCTGGGACCCGGTGCGCGTGGAGCAGGCGCTCGACAACCTTCTGTCCAACGCAATCCACTACTCGCGGCCGGACAGCCCGGTGCGGGTACGCGTGGAGCGGCGGGGCAGCGAGGCCCGGATCGCGATCGAGGATCGCGGCATCGGGATCCCGGAGGCCGACCGGCCGCATGTCTTCGAAGCCTTCCGACGGGGCTCCAATGCGGCGGCGGCTGGACCCGGGCTGGGGCTGGGTCTGCACCTGGTGCACGAGATCGTGCGCGCACACGAGGGGCGGGTCTGGTTCGACTCCGTGGTCGGGCGCGGCACGACGTTCTGGCTGGTGCTGCCCCTCGAGTGACCGATGCGTGTGCGTCCATGCTATCATCGAGTCTCCCCGATGCGCATTGCGTTTGTGGTGGCCGATGTCGCGCAGCAATCGTCGACATTCGGCACGCTGTACCTGGCGCGGGCGGCGCTGCGCCGTGGCCACGAGGTGTGCTTCGTCGGCGTCGACCAGCTCACCTTCGCACCCAACAACCGGGTGCTGGGCAATGTCGTGCGCGTGCCCGCGAGCGCAGCTTCCAGCACGGCCGGGCTCGCGCAGGCGCTGGCGCAGGCCGACGCCAGCCGCAACGAGGAGGATCTGGGCCACTCCGACGTCGTGTTCCTGCGCTTCAACCCGTCGCGCGAGGGGCGCAACGGCGGCGCCGCCCCGCCCGGCCCCAAGCTCAACCCGGCGGTCGAGTTCGGCTGGCGGCTCCGTCTGGGCGGCACGCTCGTAGTCAACGACCCCGAGGGCATTCAACGCGCGGGTGGTCGCATGTACCTGTCGGGCCTGCCGCAGTCGATCCGGCCGCGTACGCTCATCACGCGCTCGGACCAGGCGGTCAAGAAGTTTCTCAAGAAGCTGGGCGGGCCGGCCATCATCAAACCGCTCGCGGGCGGCGGCGTCGAGACCGTGTTTTTCGTCGAGCGCCGTAGAAACCCCAACCTCAACCAGATCCTGTCGACCGTCAAGCAGCTCGGCTACGTGATCGTTCAGGAGTACATCCCCGACGCGCGGCGCGGCGACAAGCGACTGCTTCTGCTCAACGGCCAGCCCATCCGCAAGGGTGAGCGCGTGGCCATCTATCGGCGCGTGCGGCCCGCCGAAGCGCCCGACGCCGAGCCGGGCAGTCACCTGGCGCGCGCCGAGCGCAAGTCGTGCGAGTTCGGGCCCGAGGAGCAGCATATCGTCGACCTGGTGCGGCCGCGCCTGCTCGCTGACGGCCTCTATCTGGTCGGGATCGACATCGTGGGCGGCATGGTGCTCGAGATCAACGTGCATACGCCGGGCGGCCTGCACGCCAATGCCGAGCTGTACGGCTTCGACGTCGGCGAGATCGTGGTGCGCGACCTCGAGCGCCGGGTCTCGGTGCGCGCCGCCTACGGCGCCGCCGCGCTCCCGCACGTGCTATAACTAATTAAACTTGCGATGAAAATCGGGCCGCGCATAGCGCTCGCCACCTCGCTCCTGATCGCGCTGACCCTGACCGGCTACGGCGTGCTCACGTTGCGCGCCCGCCGCGTCGAGCTCGAGAGCGACCTCGAGCGGCAGACGGTCGAGCACGCGCGCACCATCGCGGCCGCCTTGGAGGCGGAAACTCCGCTCGGTCCGGCCGGCGATGTGCTGTACGTGGCGCGGCAGCTGGAGGCGCGCCAGCGCGCGCTGCACGTGGTCGAGCTGGACGACTTCGTGGATCCAGCCTCCCCGCCCGACACGCGCGCGCGCGCCCAGGAGGTGCGCGAGCTGGGGGTGGCCGTGCAGGGGTTCGTGCGCCCCGGGGGCAGGGAGGCGCCCTACTTCGCGCTCGCGTTCCCGGTGCGTCGCGAGACCACGGTCGTGGGCGTGCTCGAGCTGCGCCGTGACGCCTCGTACATCGACCGCGCGCTGCGTGACGGCGCGCTGCGCCTTTCCGCGACGCTGTTCGGCCTGGTGGCGGGCCTGGCCGTCGCGGTCGCGCTGATTGCACGCGCGGCCGTCACGCGGCCGCTCTCCCGCATGCTGCAGGAGATCAGCGAGGTCGCCAAGGGCGACCTCACCCGCACCGTGTTCGCGGCGCGCGACGACGAGGCGGGCCAGCTGGCGGCCCGCTTCAACGCGATGACCTCGTCGCTGCGCGAGGCGCGCGAGGAGGCCCGGCACGGGGTCGAGGCCCGGCTGGGGCTGGAGGAGCGGCTGCGCCTGTCGGAGAAGCTGGCCACCATCGGCCAGGTGTCGGCCGAGATCGCGCACGAGGTCGGGACCCCGCTGTCCGTGATTGGCGGACGCGCGCGCGCGCTCGAGCGCAAGGCGGGCGATCCGGAGGAGGTGGCGCGCAACGCACAGATCATCGCCGTCCAGGCCTCGCGCATCTCCAAGATCATCGAGCGCCTGCTCGACTTCGCGCGCCGCCGCGTGGGTCCAACCCCGCGCCAGGTCGACCTCAATCGGGTGGTGCGCGAGGCGGTCGAGTTCCTGGAGCATCAGATCGAGCGCTCGGCGGTGAGCGTGGACTTCGCGTCGGGCGGCGGTGTGGCCCAGATCCCCGGCGACGCGGACGCCATCCAGCAGGTGTGCCTGAACCTGATCATGAATGCCGTGCAGGCCATGCCGCGCGGCGGCCACCTCGAGGTCGCGACCACGCTGGTCACGCGCCGCAAGGAAGGGCTGGAGGCGGCCGCACCCACGCCCTACGCGTGCCTGGAGGTGTCCGACACCGGCGTCGGCATCGCGGCCGAGGAGCGCGCTCGCATCTTCGAGCCCTTCTACTCGACCAAAGAAGATGGATCGGGCCTGGGTCTGGCGGTCAGCCACGGCATCGTCAAAGATCACGACGGCTGGATCGAGGTCGAGGCCAAGCGCGAGGGCGGTACCACCTTCCGCGTCTTTCTGCCGGCGACCGGCGAGAGCCTGAGCGCCCAGGCCGAAACCGGATAGGGCCATGGAAGCCACCGACCGGCAGCGCTACACGATTCTGGTGGTCGAGGACGACGCGGCCATGCGCGAGTTCCTGATCGAGTCGCTTCACGACGAGGGCTTTCGGGTCGAGGCCTCGCCCGATGGGCGCGCGGGCGTCGACAGGGTGCGCCAGGGCGGCATCGACCTCGTGGTCAGCGACGTGCGCATGCCCGAGCTGGACGGGCTCGACCTGTTGCGCGAGATCAAGGCCGCGCATCCCTCGCCGCACGTGATCACGGTGACCGCGTTCGGCTCCATCGACACCGCCAAGCGGGCGCTCAAGCTGGGCGCCTACGACTACATCACCAAGCCGTTCGAGATCGACGAGCTCCTGGTCGTGATCGACAAGGCGCTCGAGGAGCGGGGCCTGCGGCACGAGGTGGCGCGGCTGCGGCGCGAGGTCGAGCGCAGTTATCGATTCGAGAACATCATCGGCAAGAGTCGCGCCATGCAGGAAGTTTTCGAGCTGATCCGGCGGCTGTCCCAGTCCTCGGCCAGCGTGCTCATCACCGGCGAGTCGGGCACCGGCAAGGAGCTGGCCGCGCGCGCCATCCACTACAACAGCCCCCGCAAGGGGCGCGAGTTCATGGCCATCAACTGCGCGGCCATCCCGGACACGCTGCTCGAGAGCGAGCTGTTCGGTTACAAGCGGGGCGCCTTCACCGACGCCCACCGTGACCACGACGGGCTGTTCATGAAGACGCAGGGCGGAACCCTGTTTCTCGACGAAATCGCGGAGCTGTCGCCGGCGCTGCAGGCCAAGCTTTTGCGCGTCCTGCAGGAGAAGGAGATCCGCCCGCTGGGCGCCACCAAGAACGAGCGCGTGGACGTGCGCGTCATCGCGGCCACCAACCGCGACCTGGAGGCGCGCATGCGCGAGGGGCTGTTCCGCGAGGATCTGTACTACCGGCTCAACGTGATCCACATCCTTCTGCCGCCCCTGCGCGAGCGGGCCGAGGATGTGCTGCCGCTGGCCGAGCACTTTCTCGCGCAAAGCGCGCAGCGCGCAGGCAAGCGCCTGGGCGGCTTCTCGGAGCAGGCGGTCAAGGCGCTCCTGCAACACGGCTGGCCCGGCAACGTGCGCGAGCTGGAAAACGTGATCGAGCGTGCGGTCGCCCTGGCCGAGGGCGAGCGGATCGGGCTCAATGACCTGCCGCAGCACGTGCGCGAGCGCAAGGCCACCGATGTGCTGGCGGGCGCGGTCGCGCGCGGGTTGACGCTGGCCGAGCTGGAACGCGAGTACATTACGCGGGTGCTGTCGGCCGAGGGCGGCAACAAGACGCGGGCCGCGCAACGGCTGGGCCTGGACCGCAAGACCCTGTACCGCAAGATCGAGGAGTACGAGCGCGGCGAGTCGGCCGAGCCGGCGCCGGCCGACGAGGCGGACGACTGAGAGCGGCACCACAGTTGTAGGCGCGCTTGACGGAGGGCATCGAGGGTGGCAGGGTTCGCAGGCGATGCCGCTCGCGCGCCTTGCTCTCTTGGTTGTCTTCGCAACCGTCGCACCCGCGCCGGCTCGAGCGGGCTGCAAGGAGCCCGAGCTGGCCCGGCTGGACCGATCGCTCGCCGAGCGGCACGAGGACCACTGGATCCTGGCGGCGGCCGGTCTCGACGACGCCTGCGAGCTGCCGTCGACCCTGAAAAAAGCCATTTCGACCCTGCGCCAGCTGGGCGACGAATGGGCCCCGCACGCGGCCCTGGATGTGATCCAGGCGGATCCCGCGCTGTGGACCCGCGCCTGCCCGGGCGGGTTGCGGTTCTTTTCCGAAATGCTTCACAGCATGGACGAGCCCCAGTTCGGCCCGCGCGAGCGCGCGCGCCTGATCTGGGACCGTTGCAGGGTCGAACAGCTCGGAGTCGCCACCGCGGACGAGTGGGCAGGGGCGGGCAGGACTGCAGAGTTGGCGCTCCTCCTGGCCGCTTGGATGCGCGAGACCAAGCAGGCTCCGGCGCGTGTGCGCGCCTACACACGCGCGCTGGCCGGGCTCGATGAGCCGCGGCCGAAGACCCTGGCCGAGCTGTACCCCGACGATGGGCTAGCACCCAACCGGTCACCTCGACCGGCGGGGGCTGCCGCGATGGAGTCAAAGCTGTCGCATTACCTGGGGCGAAAGGATCTTGCCGAGGCGCTGGCCGAAACGGTCAGCCGCGATCGTGCGGACCTGGCCCGTTGTTTCAACCTGCCTGCGGCTCCTCCGGATCTCACGCTCAAGCTGGTGATCGCCGACGGCGTGGCGCAGCAAGGCAGGCTGCTTAGCGTCCGTGAGGTCGGCTACGTCATCCACGAAGACCCTCTGCGCGCCGAGCCTGCCTTCGTTCGCTGCATGCTGGCGCGGGCGGCGCGGCTGCGCTTCCAAGTATTCGCCAACCCGACGACCATCGAGGTCCATCTCTCGCCACTGCGAGAGCGGCCGCTGGCCACAATTGTGGGCGGATCGATAGGTGGGGTGGAAGGGGGGATCGGTGATCCTTCGGTTCTCCAGGCCCGAGCGAAGACCGTGGCGAGCTCGAAGCTCAGCAGACGGACGGGGGCAGAGATTCCCCCTCCCAGCCCCCAGATGAGGGCCCTTCTCGCCGCCAAGGGGCGTGGCAGGTCCGCCCTGCTGGTTCGCCTCTGTCTGTCCGAGGAGGGCTCGCCATCCGAGGTGAAGCTCCTGCTCGGCTCAGGCGTGGCTGACTACGACGAGGAGGTCCTGCGCGTCGTTCGCTCCTGGCGTTATGAGCCCTATGTGGAGGGAGGCGCACCGAGACCGGTGTGTACCAGCCTCATGCTGCGCGTCGCTCTGCAGCCGTAGCGGGCGACACGGTTGACTCGAGCCCGCCGAGCGGCTAGGTTCCCGCCCAAAAGGGAGGGACTGATGAGCGATCTGCGTGCGCGGTTCCAGGAGTTGTCCGTCGAGATCGGGAAGCATCTGGGCTATCCCACCTCGCCCGACGAGGATGGAGCGTTCGCGATCGAGGTGCCGGCGGCCGAGGGACGGAAACAATGGGTGAAGCTGGCGCTGGACAAGGATCGATTGGGCAACCCGCTCATCATGCTCTCGAGCAAGTGCGGCTCGGTCGAGCACGTGGATCCCAGGACCGCGCTTCAGATCAATGGGCAGATGCCGTACGGGGCGCTCGGCATCGTCGGCGACACCATGGTGCTGCGAGCGGGCTGTTACGTCGGCCAGGGCGCGGTGTCGATCCCCGAAATCATTGCCCTCATCAAGCATGTCGCTGCCTACGCCGATCGGGTCGAGCGCGGGCTGTACGGCGACGTCGACCTGTTCTGAGAGGGGTTAGAAGCCGTCCCTACCTCCTGCTCCCCCAGTAGCGCCGGTACAGATCCGTCCGCTCGTACTCGGCCCGCAGAGCGGTCACCATCTCGGGCAAGCGCGAGAGCAGGCGCCGGGGCTTCCGGGGCTGGCAGCGCGCGGCCACATAGGAGCCGATGAGCGGCATCGCCACCGTCGAGTCGATATAGCAGACGACGCAATCGGGAAGCTGGTCGGGGTCGATCTTGCCCCAGCTCACCGCCTCGGCCGGGGTGGCGCCCGACAGCCCCCCAGTGTCGGGGCGCGCATCGGTTATCTGGATGAAATAGTCGTGGCCCTTCTCGGACACGCCCAGGATCTCCTGCAGCTGGGGCTCGGTCTGCAGGAGAAAGTTCTTGGGCGCGCCGCCGCCGAACACGACCACCGCGCTGCGGCCGCCCTGGCGCTTGGCATCGAGCACGATGGCCGACATCTCGGTCACGTCGATGGCCGGATCGACGTGCGGTCCGCGCTCGGGCCGGGCCGCGTAGATGGCCGCAAAGTTGAGCCCGATGGTCGAGTCGCCCGGGGAGGGCGTGTAGGCCGGCAGCTCGTACTCGTGGCAGCTGGCCAGGATGCTCGGCTTGCTGATGGCGGCCGCGCGCGCGGTCTCGAGCGCATAGCGACCGATGCGATGATGCAGCTCGGCCGTGCCCATCCGCTTGTGGAACTCCTCGGCCAGCATGACCCGATACAGCCACTCGTCGGTCTTGTACAGGACGTCGGCCGGAAACAGCACATCGTAGACCCGGATGATGCCCTGTTTGCGCAGCTCCACGTCCGAGGACCCGCTCACCACCTGGGACAAACCCCGGTACAGCGGCAGCCCCAGGTCGAAGTGGAGATCGTGGTACAGGTTGGCGCCGGTCGACGACAGGTAGTCGATGAAGCCCTTTCTGATCATGGGCACGATCACCGACGACAGGCCGGCCGGCGTCAGCGCTCCCGACAGGCTCACTCCGATGGTCGCGCCCTCGTTGATCATGCGCACCATGAGCTGACAGGCCTCGCGCAGTCGCGCCGAGTTGTACGCGTTGAAATACGTGTCGATGAACGCCGCCACTTCCTCGCTGCCCCGCTCCAGCGGCGGCGGCGCAAGCCTACGTTGTTCGTGAAGCATCCCGATCGATTACACCGCGCATGCGCGGCTTGTCTATAGGGAAGGCAACGGGCAGCCGGCTGCTATTCTACCCACGTCCCCGCCGACTTGGCTGCGCCCCCGGGCCGGACGTCGCGGATGCGCACGCCGTGCGCTCGCTTGAGCGCCTGATAACAGGCATCGAGCAGCTCGGCATCGGCCCGCAGCTCGAGCGGTACCTTGCTGGCGAAGGGCTTGTCACCGCCGGGCAGGACCACTCCGAACCGAAAGGGGGACATCACCGGCAACCCGCCTTCGTCCACCAGCTCAAGCTCCAGCTCGACCGCTCGCGGCGGCGATCCATGCATCGCGAGCTCGTAGTGAAATGCGGGCCGGCCCGGTGCCGAGCCCTCGTCCTCCTCGATCGCACCGCCCTCGAAACACTGCAGGACCGTCATGCCTGGGCACCGAACGTCGGCGCCGAACCGGTCCACCCGCGAAGCTGCCCCCACCCGGCGCCGCGGCGCCAGCACCAGCCTCTTCTCGTCCATATCCAGGAACACGTGAAAATGGGACAGAAAGTTCTGGCCCAGAAGGCCCACCGCCTCGCCCTGCCGATCGCCCGGTTGCGCGACGAAGCGAACCGCTGGATGATCGGCTCCCCCCACTCGAACCGCGCCCACGAATGCGCCCTGGGCATTGATGACGCTGCGCAACCCACGCAGTTGCACGTGAAAGCCCGGATCGCCGCCCAGCTTCAGCTCCTGGGCCACCTCCGGATACACGGTCGAGACCGCGGCCCCGGTGTCGAGCGCGAAGGGCTTCTCGCCGCCCTTGAACTCGACCTTGACCACGACCTGGCCGTCGGCCGTGTAGACGCTTGCTGCCGGCGGCTGGGCGGGCACCCGGGCCACCCCCGGCAGCGCCAGCCGTACGCGGCCCGCGTCGGGATCGATCTCGATGGTCAGGTACCGAATCGAAGCCAGCCCGAACATGCCGGCCACCCGGTAGCCCCGGTAGCTTTGCCTGAAGGAGCGCGTCACCACGAAGCTGGGGTCGCGCACGGTCAGGTCGCCAATCCGCCACTGCTTGACCTGCCCGTCCGAGATCACGCCGATGCGGTCGGTGGTGCCTCCGGCCTCGCTGACCCGTCCCGCGGCCAGAGCGTGCAGACCCAGCTCGTTTGCCACCCGCGCATCGATGGTGGTGAAGGTGGAGCCCGTATCGAAGAACCACACGTAGGGACCGTGGCCGTCGATCGTGCCCAGCGTACCCACCGCGGTGTCGTCGAATGGATCCAGGATCGGAAAGCTCCACTCACGCCCCGCCGACCAGTCGGGCGGTGGGCCGGTCACGCATCCGATCCCTGCCACCAGCACGGCCCCCGTCCACGCGACTCGCATGCCCCATTATCGGCGCGTCCTCGGCGCGGTTGCGAAAAAAACCGCGGCGAGCGTCACCGGCAGGCGAGACGACCTGGGGGGAGAGTCGCTCGCCGGTACCCGCACCCACCGCGGCTAGTGATGGTCTAAGCACCCCGGATGCGCGTCAAGGGCCGGAGCCTGGTTTCAATCGCCTGCCAGCGGATGTGCTTCCAGATGGCTTGGAAGTAGTCTGCTTTCCGGATGCCATAGTCCAAGAAATACGCGTGCTCCCAAGCGTCGATCGCAACCATCACGATCTGGTTGGGAAACAGCCCCACGTGGTGCTCGCTTTCCACGAAATTGTTGCGAAACACGTCGAAGTTGCAGTCGTACGTGGTCAAACACCAGCCGTGGCCGCTGCCCACGATGGCCTTGCAGTCGGCGACATACTGCTCCCACGACCCGAACGTGCTCGCGAGCGCGTACCGAAGCGGGTCGGGCGGCACCTGCCCGGACGGGCCCAGGTTGTCGAAATACAGCTCGTGCAGAATGGTTCCGTTGTAGGCCACGGGCTCGCGCCGCCGCAGCTCCGAGTACTCGGAGAACGAGTAGCTGGGCGCATTGCGATCCACGTGCGCCAGCCGCTCCTCGAGCGTGGCCAGGGCCTTGACATAGCCTTGGTACAGGGTGAAATGCGCCTCCAGCTGCGCCTCGCTCAGCGCGCCGCGCAGCTCGCTCTTCAGTCGATCGAAATTTCGGGGTTTGTGCGCCATGTTTGCCTCCTGATATGGATGCATCTAGGCGCGCGCACGCGCGGAACCAGTGGAATCTTGCCAATCTATTGGCGAAAAGTTTGTTTTGGTAGCAAGCTGGCGGTACTGGGCTTGGTGATGCTGCTCGCCTGCCAACGCCAACCGCCCCCCGCGCCCCGACCCGCGCTCCGGCCGCCTGGTCAGACCGGCAGCGCCACTCTGACCGGGAGCGTGCGCTTTGCCGGGCCGCCGCCCGCGCCGCCCGCGCCGCTCGCGTCGCTCAAGCTCTCGTTTCCCGATTGCGCGCGCTTCGTGGCGGGCGCGCCGGCCGATCCCGGCCTGCTGCGGGCGCCCGGCGGCGGGGTCAAGGACGCGTTCGTCTGGATCCGCGAGGGGCTGGCCGCCGGCGACTATCCGGTACCCGAGCAGCCGGTGTTGCTCGATCAGTCGAGCTGCGAGTTCAGCCCGCGCGTGTTCGGGATCCGGGTCGGCCAGCCGCTCGCCATCGCCAACAGCGACCCGCTGCTGCACAACGTCAGCAGCGCGGCCGCGTTCAACCTGGCCCTGCCGAAAGGCGGCGCGCGTGCGCGCCCGCGTTTCGAAAGGCCGGGCGTCATGACGCCCATCGTGTGCAACCTCCATGGCTGGATGCGCGCCTGGGCCGGCGTGGTCGCCCATCCCTACTTTGCGGTTTCCGACGCTGCCGGTCGCTTTGCCATCCCGAACCTTCCGGCCGGTACCTACACGGTCGAGCTGTGGCAGGAGCGACTGGGCTTCTTCCGCCAGCGCGTCACGCTCGCCGAGCACGAGACGCGCACCATCGCGTTCGATCTGGAGGCGCCCTGATGCTAGAGTCGGCGACCATGAGATGGCTTGCCCTGGCCCTGCTGTGCATGAGCTGGTCGAGTGCCTGCAACCGCGACAAGGGCGAGACCGCGGCCCCCGAATCGGCCGCGCCGGTGATGCCCGGCAAAACCGGCAGCGCCGCCATCACCGGCACCGTGCGCTATCGGGGCCCGGTTCCAAGCACCCCCAGCCGCACCACCACCACCGAGTGCACGCACCTGGCCGGCCCGCCCCCGCCCACGCTCTCGGTGGGCAAGGATAGCGGGGTCAAGGATGCCTTCGTCTGGATCAAAGATGGCCTGCCGCCCGGGCAGTACCCGGTGCCGTCGGAGCCGATCACGCTCGATCAGAAAGGCTGCGAGTACACTCCGCGCGTGCTCGGTCTCCGGGTCGGGCAGCCGATCGTGCTGGCCAACAGCGATCCCATCCTGCACAACGTCCACTCGCCCGCCTTCAACGTGCCGCTGCCCAACGTGGGCGCGCGCGTCACGCGCAAGTTCACGCGGCCCGACGTGATGGCGATGGTCACCTGCGACGTGCACCCGTGGATGCGCGCCTACGCGGGCGTGGTTGTGCATCCGTTCTTCGCAGTGACCGGGGCCGACGGCAGCTTTGCAATTTCCGGCCTGCCTGCCGGCACCTACACGGTCGAGGTGTGGCAGGAGCGCCTCGGACGGACGAGCCAGCAGGTGAGCGTCGCCGACGGCGAGAGCAAGCGCGCTGAGCTCGAGTTGAAAATGCCCTAGTCTAGGCGGCGGCCTTGGGCGGCTCGCTCGCGGCCGGCTCGTACTTTGCGGGGGTCGGGGTGGCCGACTTCTTGAAGAGGAGCTTGGTGACGCCCCAGCCCAAAAGGATGAGGCCAGCCAGCACCGCCCAGCCCAGATTCTCGCCGCCCGCCGAGGTCGCTTCCACAGTCGGGAAATGCGAGCCCACCATCATGAGCACGAGCGGCACGGACATGTACGTATTCTGCTTGGAGCGCAGCCCGGCCAGGCCGACCAGCGCTGCATCGGGCGCGGTGCCGGCTTTGGTGGCGGCGATGATCTTGCGCTGATTGGGCCAGATCCGCATCCACACGTTGGCGAACATGATGGTGCCGAACAGCCCGCCGATGATGATGAAGACCGCGCGGGGCGTGAACAGGCGCGACATCCCGAAAGCGATGCCGGTCACGATCACGAACGACACGATGACGCCGACCTTCTCCTGCTTGGCCATGGCCTTCCACAAGACGTCATAGATGAAAAAGCCGACCACCCAGACCGCCAGCACGATGCCCGAGCCGGCCCACTTGTCGAGCGTGCTCATGGGCGCGACTAGAACCCCATCGGTCATCGAGTACACGATGCCGAGCAGCAGGACGCCCGTCACCCAGGTATAGGCGGCGCCCCAGCGGAAGAAGTACAGCGCGCGTGGCATCAGCTCGGGCACGACTTTTTTCTTGGAGTCGGCATCGTACGTCTTGGCGACCTGCGCGTTGACCCAGTTGAAGAAGTAGAGGTGGCCGATCCACGTGATGCCGGCCACGACGTGCGCCCACCGGAAGACCAGCTCCAGCCATTCTCTGACGTTGGGATCCATCGGTTCCTCCGTTTTCTAGCGCGCAGGAAGATAAGGAATTTTCCGGGAGGGCGCAACCGTCCGCGGTCAGTCCGGGAGCAGAACGTGATAGTCGTCGGGGCCCAGGCGCTGATCGAGCCGCGCCAGCACGCGCTCGTCGTCGCCCGCGCCGGCCACGTAGCAGGGCTTGCCGTCGCGGCCGAACGCGACCGGCGGCCGCGCCTCGGCCGGGGGCGGCTCCGGCAGCGCGTGCTGCGCGATGTCCCAGGCCGGATCGGGCGAGAAGCCCAGCCGGGCCGCGTACTCGATGCCGCCATAGACGATGGTGGCCGCCAGCTCGGGCGGGCAGGCCAGCGGGGCGGCCTCGCCGTAGGTCTCGGCGCGCAGGGCTGAAAGCGCGCTCATCCCCACATCGGCGCACAGCTCGGCCGAAAGCAGGCCCATGCACCAGAGATCGACCACGAACCGCGCCACCACCATGCGGCGGTCTTTGCCCTCCCGCACCACCAGCAGCCGAGCGCGTCCGGATTCGCGCCAGTTTGCGCTGATGGTGCAGGCCACGAGGGACAGCTTGCGGCAGCGCCGCGCCAGCTTGTGCGCCAGCCGGGCCTGCCGTCGGGATCTCCTGGTGCCGCCCATGGTTTCCACGCTAACGCCGCCTGCGCGGGCGCGCAAAAAAATGGCTGAAAAAACTTGGCTCAAGGAACTGGTCCGGGGGCCGATGACAAGGGCATGAAGGGCCGCGAACAACGTCGTACCGAGCGCATCCAGGCCCGGTTTCTGGTCGAGTTCGGCCCGACCGAGCCCTGCTTTCCGGGCGAGGTCCGCGATGTTTCGCTGCACGGCCTGTTCGTCCAGACCCGGCGCCAGAGCACGGTCGGAAGCCTGATCCGGCTGCGGCTTTACGTGCCCGACGGCGACACGCCGTTCGACTGCTACGCCTGGGTGCGCTTCTGCGACATCAAGCGCTCGGGCGGCATGGGCCTCGAGCTGTTCGCGATGTCCTACGCCGAATCCACGCGCTGGGGCACCTACTACTACCGATGCGTGGCGGCCGGGCGCAAGCAGGCCCGAGCCCAAGCTGCGCAGGCGCACGCCGCTGTAGCCGCCTAGAGGCTTGAGGCCTGAGGCCTGAGGCCTGAGGCCTGAGGCCTGAGGCCTGAGGCCTGAGGCCTGAGGCCGAGCGGCTCCCCTTGACACTCGTCAGGGCGGGCGGTACGGGTGAAATCGGCGTGCAAGCCTTCATCAAAGCGGTCGGCGCCGGCAAGAAGCGGGCGCGCAACCTGGCGCGCGCCGAGGCTGCGGCCGCCATGCGCGCGCTGCTGGCCACGCGCGATGAGGCGCAGGTGGGCGCGTTCCTTCTGGCCATGCGCATGAAGGGCGAGACCGGCGACGAGCTGGCCGGCTTCGTGGATGCTCTCGGTGGCCCCGGCGGCCCGACCGCTCGGCCGGGGGCGCATCCCCAGGTCGACGTCGACGCGCACGGCGACGGTCGCGAGGGCCGCCCCAGCCTGCTGCCGGCGGCCGCCATTCTGGCTGCGCGCGCCGGCCTCGATGTGCTGGTGCGCGTCGACGCAAGCGGCGTCCGCAGTCGGCAGCACGTGGCGGCCGTGCTGGCGGCGCTCTTGCCGCATCCGGGCGTGCGTGCGAGCAATCTCGAGACCGAGCAGCCCGATCTCAAGCGACTGCTCGATATGCGCGCGCGCGTCGGAGTGCGCACGTTTGTGAACAGCCTGGTCAAGCTGTGGAGCCCACGCGCGGCGCCGGTGCGCGTGGTCGGCATCTTCCACGGCCCCTACCACGAGCCGATGGCGCGAGCGCTCGCGCTTCTGGGCGTGCGCGGGCTGGTCGTGCAGGCGCCCGGCGGCCTCCCCGAGCCACCGCCCGACAAACCGTGCAAGCTGACCAGCGCGGAGGCGCCCGAGCACACGGTCACGTTCGATCCGCGCGGGTTTGGCGACCCGGTCGATCAGGGCGCGCTGCCCGAAGTGGCCACCGCCGCCGAGACCCTGGCCCTCAATCAAGCTGCGCTCGACGGGCGGCGCGGGGCGGCGCGCAAGGCGGCGCTCCTGGGCGCGGCCACGCTCCTTACGGCGGCCGGCCTGGCGCGCGACCTTCACGCCGGCTTTTCCACCCTTGCGCAGGGATTGCAATGACGACTGCACATTTCTTCACCTGGGCCGAGGCCAACCAGCTGGTCCCCCGCCTGGCCGAGATTTTCGGGGTGGTGGCCCAGTTGCGCCCGCAGCTGCGCGCGATCTACGAGCAGCTCGATCAGCTGGGCGCGCCGCCCGGCGGCCCTCCGCCCGGGGGCCCGGTCAGCCCCGACGTGCGTCGGCTGCGTGCGCTGTTTCAGGGCCTGTACGAGACCCTGACCGAGCAGCTGCGCGAGATCGAGGCCATGGGCGGCATGATCAAGGACGTCGACCGCGGGCTGGTCGACTTCCTGTACCGGCGCGACGGCCGCGAGGTCCTGCTGTGCTGGTGCTACGGCGAGGCCGAAATCGGCTTCTGGCATGACCTGGAGGCTGGTTTTGCGGGCCGGCGGCCCATCGAGGACCGCGACCGGGCCGGCCGGACCGGTCTGCACTGATTGGTGCAAACCGGGCCGATCCTTGACAAGTACCCGAACTACGTTACAAATTTGTTTCCGGCGCCGGCCGGTACGAGCGGCGACTCGGAGCAGCGGAGGCACGGGGATGGCGGCCCAGCCTGATGATAAGACCCTGACCCTGAAGGAAATGGTGCGCAGGGCTGGCAGCACGCCTCGAACCATCCGCTTTTACGAAGAGGTCGGGCTTATCCACCCGCTGGGTCGCAGCCCCGGAGGGCACCGCCTCTATCACCCAAGCGAGCTCGAAAAACTCCAACTTATCGGTGACTTACGGATTGCCGGCTTCTCGTTGGACGAGATCAAGACCATCTTCGAGCTGCGCCAGCGCCGGCACGATGCCAAGCAGGCGTCGGGCGAGGTGAGCAAGATTCTGACCGAGAAGATCGACCTGCTCAAACGCCGCCTGGGCGCGCTGGTCCAGCTCAAGGAGGAGCTGGCGTCCTCGGTGGATCTGTGGCAGACCGCGTGCGCGGACTGCAAGTGTCCGCCCGGCGAAGAGATCTGCGAGGCCTGCGCCGACATCGATCATGCGCATCTGCCACGCACGTTCCGCTGGATCTGGAACGTGCATTAACCGCATAGTTGCCCCCGTGAACCGTCCTCCCGACCTCGAACGCATGGCGGCCGCGCTGCGCGAGTTCTTGCGTGCCTGCGGTCTCGACCTGGAGGAGCCCGATTTCGCGACCACGCACGAGCGGGTGGCGCGCATCTGGGCGCACGAGTTCCTGGACGGGTACCAGCGCGACCCGGCCGAGATCCTGGGCGCGCCGGTCGTGGGCGAGGCCGATCCCGACGTGGTGATCGTGGGCGGGGTGCGCTTTCACGCCATGTGCCCGCATCATCTGCTGCCGTACCGCGGCATCGCGCACGTGGCCTACATCCCGCGCGGCAAGCTGATCGGGTTCGGGCGCCTGGCCGAGCTGGTGGCGTGCTTCTCGCACCGGCTCACCCTGCAGGAGCGCATCACCCACCAGATCGCGCAGGCGCTCACCGAACACCTGCACGCAGCGGGCGCCGGCTGCGTGATGGAGGCCGAGCAGCTGTGCCTGGCCATGCCGGGCGACAAGCACGACCAGTCGGGCGTGGTGACCAGCGCCTTCGTAGGCGCGATGCAGTCGCGGCCCGACCTCAAGGCGCGCCTGATGGAGGCCGCGCGGATCGCAGGTCGATGACGCTCGACGGCCGCGTGGCCGTGGTGACCGGAGGTGGGCGCGGCATTGGCCGCGCGACCGTGCTCGCGTTCGTGCAGGAAGGCGCGCGGGTGGCCTTCTGCGCGCGCACCAAGGCCGAGGTCCAGAAGGTCGCGCGCGAGGCCGGACCGGGCCACCTGGGCTTGTGGGACGTCGACGTCGCGCGGGGCGAGGACGTGGCCGCGTTCGCGCGCAACGTGGTCGAGGAGCTGGGCGTTCCCGATGTCTTGGTCTGCAACGCCGGGGTGGCGCTGCGCGCACCGCTCGAGCAGACCGACGAGGCGGCCTGGGACCTGGTCCTGGGCGTCAACCTGCGCGGGACCTACGTGTGCGTGCGTGCTTTTCTGCCGGGAATGCGCGCGCGCGCGAACGGCCGCATCGTGTGCGTGTCGTCGATTGCGGGCCGGCAGGGCACGGCCGGCTCGGTCGCCTACTGTGCGGCCAAGCATGGCGTGGTCGGCTTCGTGCGCGCGCTGGCCGAGGAGCTGCGCGGCGATGGGCTGCAGGTCAACGCGGTGTGCCCGGGCAGCGTCGATACCGCGATGCTGGCGCCCGAGTTTGCACCCGGCATGCCGCCCGAGGAGGTCGCACGCACAATCGTGTGGCTGGCCGGCCAGGCGCCCGACTCGCTGACCGGGGCCTGCATCGATCAGTTCGGCTAGCGCCCGTCAGCGCCGGGGATGCGCGATAAAGAAGTTCATCGCCGCCTCGCCCCAGACGAAGCCGTTCGGCCCCGCGCAGGCAAACGGGAACAGCTGGCCGGGCTGGCCGCCCATATCCTGGCTGCCCGGGAAACAGTGACCGCCCAGGATGCTCGCGCCCGAGCCCGCGGCCAGGTAATCATGCTGCAGGAACTCGAACGTGGTGCCGTTCGGGTTGCGCCAGCGCGTCCACGTGTACATGGAGTCACCCGCGACCGGCTCGGCCGGGCCCATGTTCCAGGCGGCGATCACGGCATCGCGACGCGCGGCCGCCTGGGAGAAGCTGACCAGGTTGTCGTGGGTGCCGTGCAGGACCAGCGTATCGAGCTGCGTTGTCGGCACCTGGCTGCAGTCGGTGCCGGCCCCGGGCGCGGCCGAGGCCAGCACGTCGGCATGCGCGCACACGAAGCGCCAGGTCATGAGACCGCCCTGCGAGAAGCCGGTGAAATGCCAGCGCATCGGATCGAGGTGGAACACGCGCGCCACCCGCTGCATGAACGCAAACACCATGTCGTCGTTCGACGCCGACCATCCGGCGAGCGGGGGATTGCCGGGCGCGTTGGGTTGAACGACCAGATACCCATGCTGCCGTCCCAGCGCCCGCATGTTGGTGTTGTCGTCCTCCATGCGCCCGCTCATTGAGTAGCCGTGGACGTCGACCACCAGCCCGCACGGTGCGGTCAGGCAGGCGTCGGCCACCGCGACGTCGAAGGTCAGACCGTCGCATGTGTATTGATGATCGCCCGCGCTGACATCGGTGATGCAGTCGTCGGGTGTGGGTGGTGGGAACTGGCCGCTTCCGTCGGAGCCGCCGGCATCACCGGCGTCCGCGCCGCCCGCGCCGCCGGCGCCGCCCGCGCCCCCCAGTCCGCCCGCGCCCCCCAGTCCGCCCGCGCCACCGGCTCCGGCGCCGCCCGTGCCCGCGGTGCCGCCGCTGCCGCCCCCGCCGCCCGGCGTCTGGTCGCCGCAAGCCACCAAAAACAAGCCTAAAAGCAAGACCAGGCGCCGCATCCGCGCATCCTCGCCCCGGCCCGCAATCGCGTCAAGGGAATGCGCGGTGGGTGTGGCCACGGTCGCGGGTCCCGGTGGCTCCGTCCTTCTCCGCATCCAGTGTCCACGATTCGCCATTGACGTTGACGCTCCACCGCCATCGACCGCCCGCGCGGCCTGCTTTCGCCCACTTCCGAAGTGGCGTCGAGCTTGCTTTGGGCTCTCCCGTGCCGACGACGATGACGCCTCGACGGTTGCTCCTGCTCGCATGCCTAAGTGCAGCGGGTTGTTTCGACCGCTGCGCGACCCCACCCGAGGACGGAACCTGGAGGATGTCCCTGGTAGGGGCGCTCGGCAACGACCCAGCCTGTCCCGCGTTTCCGGATCGTCTGCTCAGGTTCCCGCTGGCCGATCATTCCAATTGCCAGGCGGGCTGCACGTGCAGCGGCGACTCGTTTCCGCGCGACATTGACAAGCCGAACCAGTGCATGGGCGAATTCCGAGAGACCTGCGTCCAGGCAAACACCGATCTCGACTGCTCGTTCAACTTCCGGGGCCCAGCGAGCGGGACCGGGATCTGCGACTTGGGGACGGTGGACAATCCTCTTGGCGGTCGCTCGTGCCAGTGGGAGGTGGCCATCACGAGGCTGTAGGCGGCGGCGCGCGTCGGACCCGCAAAGGTTGCTCCGTCGAGCCGGCCGTTCAACCGGGGTTACGGATACCGGCCCCGCAGCGCCGACAGGATCATGCGCGTGGCCTTGGATCGATTGAGCGTGTAGAAATGGACCCCGGGCGCGCCGTGGGCGAGCAGCTCCGCGCACTGCAGGGTGGCATGCGCGACCCCGAGCTGCAGAACCGCCTCCGCATCGTCGCGCCGCCGCTCCAGCTCCAGCATGAGCCGCATGGGCACGGTGGCGCCGCACATGCGGGTGAAGCGCTCGACCTGAGCCGCGTTGGTGATGGGCATGATGCCGGGGATGATGGGCACCGTGATGCCGGCCGTGCGCGCCCGCTCCACGAAGTGAAAGTAGAACGCGTTGTCGAAAAAGAGCTGGGTGATGATGAACTCCAGCCCCGCATCGATCTTGCGCTTGAGATTCTGCAGGTCGGTCTCGCGGTCGGGCGCCTCCAGGTGGCCTTCCGGATAGCAGGCGCCGCCCAGGCAGAACGAATAGCCGCGCTGTTTGATGAAGCCGACCAGCTCGCTGGCATAACGAAAGCCGTCGGGAGCCGGGGTGAACGTGGTCTGTCCTCGCGGCGGATCTCCGCGCAGCGCGAGCACGTTCTCGATGCCATCGGTGGCCAGGCGGTCGAGCACCTGGGCCAGCTCGCCCTGCGAGTGTCCGACGCAGGTCAGGTGCGCCATGGCTTCGATGCCCACCACTCGCCGGATGCGCCCCACCAGGTCGACCGTGCGGTCGCCGGCCAGCACGTCGCGCGCCAGCGCCCGATAGCGTGGCTCGAAGATGTGCAGCGGCAAGAGCGCGTGCGGAAACAGCACGACATCGGGCAGCGGGAAGATGGGCAACCGCTCCAGGCTCACTCCCGTATT
>DATFWX010000227.1:0-8377 GCA_035258845.1 Polyangia bacterium
TTGCGGGATCGGCTCCAGCCGCGCATAGCTCAAATCGCGCCCGGTGAGCGCGTCCAGGCGACCGAGTGCGGTGGCGCCGGTGCGGCGCATTTCGTCCTGAGCCGCTAGCGTCTGCGCGACCGCTTCTTCGGCCGATTTCAGCTCGGCCGCGGTGGCGGCGCGCTCAGCGGCGCGCGTTTTCAGCACCTCGAGCTGGCGCTTCTGGACCTCGAGCAACTGCTCATAGATCGGCGCCGCCTCGGCGGCTGTGCGGGCGACGGCGTACGAGGTCGCCAGATCTCGCAGCAGCAGCACGCGCGCGAGCTGGGCTTCCCACTCGCCGCGGCGCGTGACCGCCGACTCGATGTTGTGGCTGGCGTGCGCGGCGGCGGCGATGAGGAGCGGTAGCCGCAACTGCGCGTGAATGCGATAGCGGGCCTGGTCGCTCGCGTTGGGGAACGAATCGCTGCCGAGCGGCCACACCCGGGCTCCCGCACGCAGCGACGGAAAGGGGCTGGGCTGCTCGAGCGCCACGGTCGCTGCGTTGCCATCGGCGCGCGTGCGGGCCGCCTGCACGCGGGGCGAGCGCGCGAACGCGATGGACGAGAGGGTCTGCAGGTCAACCGATTCGGCCAAGAGGAGCGCGAGCACGACGATCACGGCAGGCCTGGAGCGAGGACGATCGAGCCCTGCCGAGCTGCCGCCAGACCGTCCGGCGTGAGCTGATAGCTCGCGAGCACGCGCGATTCCACTTCGCCGGCGCTGAAGGAGGCGGCGCAGGCGAGACAGCGCGCCAGCGTGATGCCCTCGCCGCCAGCCAGCCCGCAGGCGTTGCAATAGACCAGCGCGACCGGACGCTCGTGATCGATGCCCACGTGGCGCAGCGCGGCGCCACACGACGGGCAGGCGAGCGTGCCCGCGCGTCGGAATCGCTCTTCGGGCGCGACGTGGCCACACGCATAGTGGTGGAGCACCTCGCCGTGCCGCAGATCCGCGGAGCGGCAGCCCGCACACACCTCGCGAAATGCAAGCCGCGCGTCGCCGCATATCGAGCATACGTGCACGCGCTCGAAGAACGTCGTTCGCAGGTGGCCGGTGGCCGCGAGCGCGTCGAGATCCGCGATCGGCCCCTCACCGCCGAGCAGGTCGAGCGGGGCGAACGAATGCCCGAGCGGGCGGCAGGCGGCGCGGCGCGGATCCAGCCGGCTCAGCTCGCGGCTGGCCAGATACTGCAGCAGGGCCAGCCGGCGGCGCACGGACGGGCTGGCTTGATCGCAAAGTGGCGGGAACGCCTGTCGAACCGCAGCGATGCGACGCAGGCGCTCGAGGCCCGCCACGATCTCGGGCTGTGCCGAGCGATTGTCGATGGCGGCGTCGGCGTAGGCGAGCCACTCGGGATCGAGCAGGCGCTGCTCGCCGGTCTTGTGGACCCAGACCAGCACCGGCAGCAGCACGCCCTCGGGCGTGCTGCGCATGCGCGCGAGCAGAGGCGCGGCCGCAAGCGCGTCCTCCGCGAGCACGACCACCCCGCCAAAGCGGCGCAGATGAGCGGTCACTTCATCGAACGACGCGCTGCGGGCGGCAAGCGCAGGGTCGCGGAGCGCGGCGGTGAGACGCTCTTCAGCCAGCTCATGCGAAGTCGGCCGCACCACCGCCAGAAACGTCGGGGCAACCGCCCGGATAGGAGCGGGATCGAAGTCGGTGAGCGCCATCGCCAATACTTGGGGGACTTAGAGCAAGGGCGGTGCCAGAGGGCGAGATGTCGGAGTTTTCACACGTTATCCGACAACAGCGCAGTCAGCGGACCGGAGGCCTGGTTCTTGGCTGTGAGAGGCGCGCGTAGCAGTTGCTGTATCGGCGCCTCACCCCCGGGCCCCCGCTCATGAAGGCGGGCGCGGCCGCTCTTTCCTTTTGAGCAGCAATTGCGCTCACAAATAGCGGCGAACGCTCGCCATGTATTTGCGGTAGGGCTCGCCGAACTTGTCCAGAAGGTAGGCCTCCTCGGGCAGCACCGCGATGAAGTGCACGACGGCCAGCGAAGCGGCGGACAGCGCGAGGATCCAGACATCGTCGAGCAGCAAGCCTACTCCAATCTGCACAAGCGTCAGCGCGAGGTAGAGCGGGTTTCGGCTGAACCGGTACGGACCCTCGACGATGAGGGAAGGCGTCGGCAGCCACGGCCTTGGATGCTGGCCGGTGGCGCGGAACAGCCGCATCGCGGTCAGGAAGAGAACGATCGCGACCACGACGAGCAGCGCCCCGGCGCCGAGCCTGATCGAGCCGGCAAGCGGGAAGCGCAGCGGCACCAGGTAATGGACGAAGGCGCCCAGCAGGAGAAAGCCGAGGAAGACGACGGGCGGAGGAAACCGGACGCGCGCGCCACCTTGCGGGCTCTGCACCGGCGAGCTCATCGGCCCTCGAGGCTATCATGGAATTCCGGGCTCCGGCGATCGCGCGGCAGCCAGCTCCAGGCCGAGCTCGACACCTCGTCCCAACCAAGCGATCTCGGCGTGACCCCTCCCACAGGCGGCGACAACGTCCTACAACTTTTGACATGCCCGTGACGACTTGGGCCGCACACGTCCGCATGCTCCAAACATGATTCGATTCGACGGTGGCCAGGGGCGTTTCCTGAGCAGCCTGGTTTTCGCGCTGGCCTTCGTTGTCGCGACGATGATCGTGCGCAACACGGTCCTTGTGATCAAGAGCGACCGGCGCGAGTTCACGGTAGATGTGACGGGATCGGCGAGGCGGCGGGTGGTTTCGGATCGCGCTTCCTGGAGAGCGGAGCTGGAGGTCACGGTCAAGACGGCGAGCGAAGGTTACGCTCGGCTCGGCGAAGCCGCGCAGCGCGCATCGACATGGCTGCGGGCCAAAGGCTTCACGGATAAGGAGTTGTCCCTGTCAGCGGTTCGCATCGAGGAAGCGTACGAGGATCGTGGGCACAAGGAGAGGCCGCACCGAATCGGCTACCGGCTTGCCCAGACCCTGGAAGTGAGCTCGCCGAACGTCGGCAACGTCACCCAGGTCGCGCGCTCGAATCGCGAGTTCATCGAGGCCGCCGGCATGACCGACGCGGCATTTCTGTTCCGTGGTAGCGAGGTCAGCATCGGCATCACCAGAATGACAGACATCAAGCACGAGGTCCTCGCCGAGGCGGTTCGGAACGCGCGCGAGCGGGCCGAGATGATCGCGCGCCACGGCAGGGCGAAGCTGGGCGCGCTGCGTCAGGCCGAATTTGGCGACATCGAGGTCCGCAGCCCTGGGTCAACCGAGAAGTACAGCGATGACAGTCCGAGCTCAGAAAAAGAGGTCATCGCGAACGTGAAGGTGATCTACGAGCTGGAGTGATTGGGCAGGCCCTGCCCTGCACGCTTCGATTGAAATGCTCGAGCTCGCCGCGATCGCGGATCGCAAGAAGAGCGGTATCATGGACGGGTGACACGAAAGGGTCGGTCGCTTCTCGTCGTCGCACTGGTCGGCGGCTGCGGCTCATCACCCGCTCCCCCACCCGACGCAGCGCCACCGCCAATCGACGCCGCCCCGGCACCGTCGCGGCTGCTGCTCAACAGCGTCAACGCGGGCGGGGCCCAGCTCCTGTTCCAGGATGAGTTCGAAGCCTACGTGGACGCGACCCTCCAGACCGGGATCCACGATCTCCACGTGTTCGGACAGTTGCGGCAGCGCTGCTATCAGTGCGCGGCCCCGGGCCCGGTCGACATCGACACTGCCCCGGCGGTGCGCAGCTACGATTTCGGCGAGTACTTCCGACGCCTCGACTACGCCATCACCGCCAAGCGCATGCGGGTGGTGCTGTCGATGAATCTTACCGGGCGCTTCGACACCGATGCCCCCTCGCCGGGCGCCTACAACGCGCTGCCCCCCTACTTCGGCGTGGAAGACGTCATGACGTACCGAAATTCCGCGGGCGCGGACGTGATCTACGCCGGAAGCCCGCCCGTCAGCGGCCAGACCAAGATCCCCCGCTTCGAGAAGCCGCCGGTGCGCGCGCTCCTTCTCGACTACGCGACCGCGTTGGTCACCCAGTTCCGCGCCCGCTACGGCGACGCCATCCTCTATTACTCGTTCACCTTCAACACCACCAGCGAGAACGAGTATGCGCTCATCGGTGGCTCGTTCGTCGACACCTCGCCGGACGCGGCGGCGGCGTTCCGTGCCTGGCTGGCCACGCGGTACGCGACGCCGCAGGCGGTTTCGACCGCGTGGGGCCGAACGCCCGCGTTCACGGACTTTGCGCAGATCGGCATCCTCGACGGCCAGCCGCCGCCGCTGGTCGGTGCCGCGCCGCGCGCGTACCTCGACTTCATGGCCTACCGGGAAACGGCGCTGGCCTCGTTCCTGGGCGCGATCCGCGATCGGGTGCACGCCGCCGGTGGCCGCGTGATGGCGCAGTACGGCTCGGTCTGGGACTCGCTGTCGGCCATGCGCGGCACTTACGGGTTCGGTCGCCAGATCCCCGGCTTCGATCTCGTGCTCGTCGACGACGCGCCCGGCTACCCGCACGACTTCTCCATGGACTTTGTGCGCACCAACCGGCCCGCCGGGATCCCGTTCGGAAACGAGGTGGACGCCCCCTGTCTCCTCGGCTGCACCTCGGGGGATCTGGCCCTGTGCTGCGATGCGGCCACCTTCCCACAGCACATCGACGTGGCGTACGGCATGAGGCGCATGGACGAGCAGGTCGCTCAGTCCTACGCCCTGGGCGCGCTGTACGTAGATCTCGCCAACTGGGACAATTTCTACCGGTCGGCCTTTTCCGCGTTCGCTCCGTCGCTCGGCAAGGCGACCACCCTGGCGGCAGGGATGCCCACCGCCCCGGTTGCGGTCCAGACCCAATCGCTGTCCCTGCTGCAGCTCTACATGCATCACGAGGATCAGAGCTACCTCGACCAGCTCGTCACCACCCATGCCTCGCTCGCGCAGGGCGGTCCGGTCGCCGTGATGGTCGATTACGATCTCTAGGGGCAGGCGCTGTCGCGACTGGTCGCCTTGCGAGGAGGATCAGGGCACCCGGCGCGACATACGGGCGAAGGGCCGGATCAAGGCGCGGTAGAGGGCACGCAACAGCCAGGGCGGCACGTGGCGTCGTCGCTCTTCGTGCCAGACCCGCGCGCGCGCGTGCGGACGAACCAGCGCGAGCAGGACGCGGCGCAGCCATTGCTTGTGGCCATCGGCCGGCTCTTCGGCGAATAGCTCGATCGAGACCAGGTGCTTGACGCTCTTGTACCCGTACTGCGACGGGCTCACGAGCCGCAACGGAGCGCCGTGATCGTCGGAGAGCGGCTCGCTGTTCAACCGATCCGCAAGCAGCACATCGTCCGCAAGAGCGTCCTCCAGCATGAGCACCGACGAGTAGCCGTCGGCGCCGGTGAACCGCAACCACCGAACCGGCTGGTGTGGGCGAGCACGCGGCACGATCACCGTCTCGTAGAATGCACGCATCGGAACGCCGCCCCAGGTCAGACCGCGGAACGTCCAGCCAGCGACACAGTGAAAGTCCGCCACGTGATCGACCCGGTGCACGGAAAGCGCTTCCTCGACTCGCAGCACGAATGGCTCGGTCGCAGCGGGGCCGCCGATGCGAACTATCTTCCGGTCGTCGACCACGGGCGCAGGTTGCGAGAAATGGACGCCGAAGCGCGGAAACTCATCGAGCTCGCGCTGGCCGGGAGGCAGTCCCGCCATCTTGCGAAGCTTCATCTCGCCCGATGCCTCACGCGGTAACCCGCAACCACTTCGAAGCGGCCTTGGGCTCCCGGCTCCAGCGTCCGAGAGCACACGTAGGCCTTCACGCCGGCTGGGAGCGTTTCCCAGTGGCCCTTGCGCAGGCCGATCTCGTATGTCTTGCGTCCCATCACGCAGGTGTCGACGCGCTTCCAGACTTCCGCGATCGCGGTCGCGAGCTCGTCACTCCATCGGATCCAGTCGGTGGAGCCGTCGGGCCCCGTAAAGTAGCTATCGAGGCTGCTCGCGCCTCCGAAAATGACCTTGCGCATCCGTCCCTCCGGCCGCTGACGCGACCGCCGCGCATGTTACACCGCGACCGTGTTGGCGAGCAGGTGACGGGCAGGTGACGCGAGCGGTTGCGCCGGCGACTGGCAATTGCTCCGGCTAGTGGCACATTCCCATCAGAAGCGTGCCATTGCACACGATGCTTGCGCACGGCGAACCGTAGTTGCCGCTGCCCTCGTAGGCGACGCCACAGTTGCCAGAAGCCTGCACCCAGTGATTGTTGCCGTTGCCGCAGTCGGTCACGCTGGCCAGCGTGCCACCCATGTTGCAGCACACCGAAGCGCCACTGTAAGCGGCGCCGGTCGACCGCGCATAAGTGCAGGGACAACCGTTGTCGACGTCGCCATTGCAGTCGTTGTCGACACCGTCGCCACACACCTCGGCCCGCGGGGTGACCGCGCCCTCGCACGGCTGCCACTGGCCGAACACGCCCGAGCCTGCGCATCGCTCGATGCCCGCGCGGCAGGCCCCGATCCCGATCTGCGACGCGTCGCCGGGATAGCAGGACCGGGTCATGCCGACCAGGCAACCGGTGGGCTCGCTGTCGGAGGCCGCATCCGCCGGGGCGTCCACGGGCGGCGCGCTGTCCGGGCCTCCGTCTGGGCTTCCCCCGGCGGCGTCGGCACTGTGTGAGCCCCCCGATGCACAGCCCAAAGCAAAGGCAGCCAGGAGCAAAAGCGCCCGCGGCCTCGACCTCGCCAAACAGCCCTCCAGTTTCCCTCCCAATCAATGATCAGCAACATCGGTGCCACGTGTAAGCGGGCGAAATGGCGTTGACGTGGCCGCTCTACAGGCTGTTTACGCACCCCACCCGGGGGTAAGGACCCCCGCGCGAATGCGAGCGAATGAAACGTTCGGTAACCTGCGCGCTGGCCGCCGTCGACGCCTCGCTCAATCGCCGTCGGCGAAGCGGCGCCTGGCAGACGGAATCCCGGCATCGCCTTTGTTCGCACTGCAAACCGGCGGCTACTGTTGCTGCCGTTCGCAACCCGATCGGCCAGGGCGCACGCGCAAGTCCATGAATTTACACGGGTCCGCGTGGGCCCGGTCCTTGCTCCTGGCCGAGCCGCGTGAAAATCGGGCTGATTGTCTCGACGGTGATGTTCAGTTGCTTGTGCGCGGCTGCGCCCGGGCATGCGGCACCCCGCGTGTCGTTGACCACCCTTCGAGCGAGCGCGCATTCGGTCGGTCAGCGCCTGGCCACGCGCGCGCGCGACAGTCGCGAGCGCCTGGGTGCGGGCACGCGCGCACTCGGGAGCTTCGCCCGCTCGGGCGCGCGGGCCATCCAGACCAGCGCGCCCGGTCGCATCGTGGGCAGCCTGCGCGAGCTGCGCTCGCTGAACAAGCGGATCGCCCGCTCGCCCGCGCCAGTCTCGCCGGCCCTGCTGACCGCACGTACGCGTGCGCGGGCAAGCTTGCGCGCCGCTCGAGTCGAGACGGCGGCAGACCTCAAGGCCCTGGGGCGCGGCGCGCTCGAGAGCCCGCTGCACCTGGTGGAGCATTTGCGCAATCCCAAGCAGCTCGCGCTGGCAGTCGGGGTGACGGGGGGATTGGGCGTGGCTTCGCACCTGGCCGGCCTCTCGCTCATGCCGGTGGCGGAGGTGCTCCTGCCGGCTGTCGTGGCATACCGGTGGTACCGCGCGCTGCGCGGCCCCATCTGGGAGGCGCAGGGGCCGGATCGCTGGCGCGAGGTGGGCCGCGAGAGCGGGAGCGCGCTCATGTTGGGCCTCGAGCTTTCGGGCGTGCACCTGCTCGAGCACGGCCATGAGATGGCCGGCCATGCCGCCGATGCCGCGCACAGCCTGGCTGGCCTGGCGCGCGCCTTCGCGGCCGGCGTGGTGGCCCTGCACGACCTGTTCCTGCTACCGATGGAGCGCGGCCATCATCATGACCACGCGAATCACGATCATCGCCAGCCGGTATCAGGCTGACGGGTCGGTCTAGCTGGAACTTTGTCGACGCGCGTCTCGGTTCAGCGGGGATGGGGCTGAAGGCTGGCGCGCAGCTGCGCATCCACATCCGCCATTCTCAGCTTCACAATGTCCTCGGCGGCCCGCAGGTTTGCCATCGCCTCGCGATGCACGTTCAGCTGGCCGTACAACACCCGTAAGACCGATTTGCCGCGATGGGCGACCAGCCGCCCGGGCGTCAGCCGTTCGCGCAACCGGGCGGGTTCGTGATATCAAGCCACGAGGGCTCTGGAGGAAAACCGATGGCACGAAGTCAAAGCTCGACCGACGCCGTGCTCAAGGAGCTGCGCCAGTTCGGACTCGCCTATCCCGGCGCTCACACGAAGAGCCCGTGGCCGGGTCACCTGGACCTGGCGGTCAGGGACAAGACGTTCGCCTACCTGAGCATCGAGGGC
>DATFWX010000228.1:0-30008 GCA_035258845.1 Polyangia bacterium
GTCGACGCCAGGCCCAGGTCCATGTCGCACACATCGCCCTGCAAGAGAGTGACCCGCCGGCGCCGCGCCGGCGCAAGCTCGGCCACGAACTCGGCCGCCGCGCGCTGGAACTTTTCCCGCGCCAGAAGGAGCACGCGCAACCGTGCGTCCGAGTCCAGCAGCTTGCGCACGATGCGTTTGGCTGTGAACGCCGGAAATCCGGTCACCAGCGCCACTTCCGCCCGCCTCATCCCATTGCCGCCGTCGCCCTTCATGCCTGCCTCCGCAGCGTCCGCCACAGCGCCTCGACCTGGCGCCGGGTGTCCGCGAGCGCACCATCGTTGTGAATCACCCAGTTGGCGACCGCCAGCTTTTTCTCCATGGGCAGCTGGGCCGCCATGCGCTGCTCGACCTCGGCCCGTGAAAGCCCGTCCCGCGCCGCCACCCGCGCGATCTGCTCGGAGGGCGCGGCGGTCACCACGATCAGCCCATCCAGGGTCTCGTGGATCTGGTTTTCGACCAGAAGCGTGGCCTCGTAGATTACGATCTCGATGCCGCGGACACCGGCTTCGGTCACCCGGCGCACGGTCTCGGCCGCGATGCGCGGATGCGTGATCGCCTCCAGGCGCCTGCGCGCCCCCGGATCGGCAAACACGCGCGCGCCCAGCCGCTTGCGGTCGAGCGTGCCGTCGGGCTGAAGGACCTCGCGCCCGAACTCGCGCACGATGTCCTCGAACACGGGCAGACCGGGCTTGACCACCTCGCGCGCCACCTGGTCGGCGTCGATGACCTCGGCGCCCAGCTGGGCCAGCATCGCGGCCACGGTCGATTTGCCGCTGCCGATTCCGCCAGTCAGGCCGATCACCCGGGGCCGCGCCATCCGCCTTGGCTATCATGGCAGTTGACCCGCCGCAAGGAGCGAGTAAGGTCACGCGGTGCAGCCGGTTTACACCGAGTTCGAGGCGTTCGCGGCCGATCCGCGCTCGTGGCCGGCCGAAGGCGCGCCCGAGATCGCGTTCGCGGGCCGCTCCAACGTCGGCAAGTCGTCGCTCTTGAACGCGCTGGCCGGCCGGCGCGGCCTGGCCCGCGTGAGCGCAACCCCCGGCCGCACGCGCGGTCTTGTGTTTTTTCGGATCGAGCCGCCGGGCGGGCCCAACCTGCGCTTCGTCGATCTGCCGGGTTACGGCTATGCACGCACGTCCAAACGCGAGCGCGCCGCCTGGCGGCCGCTCATCGAGCGCTATGTCGAACGCCGAGCTACGCTCTGCCTTCTGCTGCTTCTCATCGACGCACGCCGGGGGGCCCAGGCCGAGGAGCGCGCGCTTACCGAATGGCTGGCCGCGCTCCGGCGGCCCGCGCAGGTGGTCCTGACCAAGATCGATCACATCGCGCACACGCGCCGCGCAGAGGCCCTGCACAAGGTGGCGCGCGAGCTGGTGCTTGCGCGGCCGGCGCTCGCGTTCTCGGCCCGCGAGCCCGGCTTTGTCGAGGACATCTGGCGCGTGCTGATCGATGCTGCCGCGGCCGCCGAGCGGGGCCGCGATTGACGCTCCCCAGGCCCGGCGCTAGGCTCGAAGGGAATGGCCTCGGGATCACACCGGGTGGTGGTGGCCGCGCTGGCGGCCAACCTCGCGATCGCCGCCTGCAAGCTCGTTGTGGCGCTCGTGACCGGGAGCGCGGCCATGCTGGCCGAAGCCAGCCACTCGCTGGCCGATACCGCCAACCAGGGCTTCCTGCTGGTGGGGGTGCGCCTCTCGCGCCGCCCGCCCGACGAGAAGCATCCGTTCGGCTACGCCACCGAGACCTACTTCTGGGCCTTCATCGTTGCGCTGTGCCTGTTCTCGGTCGGTGCCACCTTTTCGATCTGGGAAGGCGCGCACAAGCTCGCGGGGGCGGGCGGGCCCCTACAGAAGCTGCCGTGGGCGTTTGGCGTGCTGGGCGTCTCGTTCGTGCTCGAGCTGTATTCGTTTTCGGTCGCGCGCCGCGAGTTTCGGGCCATCCGAGCCGGCCGCAGCGTGCGCGAGGCGGTCGCCGATGCGCGCGATCCGGTGGTTCTGACCGTGCTGTTCGAGGACACGGCCGCGTTGCTGGGCCTGCTCGTGGCCGCGGCCGGCATTGCGCTGACCGCCTGGACCGGCGATCCGCGCTGGGACGGGGCCGCCTCGATCGTGGTCGGCCTGGCGCTGGGCGCGGTCGCGTTCGTGCTGGCGCGCGAGTCCAAGGACCTCTTGCTGGGTGAAAGCGTGCCTGCTTCTGCGCGCCGGCGCATCAAGGAGATCGTGGGGGCCGCCCCCGGCGTCCAGGAGGTCGTGCACGTGCGCACGCTCCACTTCGGGCCGCAAGAGGCGCTGGCCGCCCTCAAGGTCCAGTTCCAGGACGGCATGACCACGGTCGACATCGAGCGCGCCATCGATGAAATCGAGGCCCGCCTGCGCGCAGAGCTGCCGGTCTTGCGACGCATCTACGTCGAGGCGGGTCGCGCCGCGGCGCCGGCTGCCGAGCGGCCAGCGGCGGGTGCGGGGGCACGGCCCGCGGAGAGCAAGAGCTGATGGCCTCGCATCCCAGGCCGCGCCGCTTCGAGATCCTGCCCATGCGGCTGTCCGATCTCGACGACATCATGGAGATCGAGCGGTTGTCGTTTCGAGCCCCCTGGTCACGCCAGGTGTTCGTGGAGGAGCTGGACCGAGACTGGGCGCACGTCGATGTGCTAAAAGAACGGGGCGCGGGCCCGGTGCTGGGGTTCGTCAACTACTGGCTGGTGCGCGACGAGGTGCACATCCTGAACATCGCCGCGCATCCCGATCAAAGGCGGCGCGGCCATGCTTCGCGCCTGCTCGCGCACGTCATCGAGTTTTCACGGCGGCAGGGCTGCCGCTACATCACGCTCGAGGTGCGCCGCTCGAACCACGGTGCGATCCGCCTGTACCGCAAGTACGGCTTCCGTCCGGTCGGCATTCGGCCCAACTACTATGTCGAGGACAACGAGGATGCGATCGTGATGCTGCTGGAATTGCCGCAGTAGGCTCCGGCCTCAAGCCTCAATCATCAAAGCCTACCTGGGCGGATTGATGACGAGCGTTGCCGAGCTGCTGGTGTCGCGGGTGAGCGCGATGGTGGTCACGGTCGCGCCCGCCACCACCGCCAGCGCGCCCCAGAACCACCAGCGCTTGTAGAGCGGAGGGGCCGCGCCCTCGGGCGGCAGCTCGGGCGCCACCTCGGCCACCGCGTTGGGCAGCACCTCGAGTCGGGCCTGGAACGGCACAAACCCATCCTTTTCCACGCGCAGCGTGATCTTGTGCGGTGCCACCACGCGCAGGTCCTGGAGCGGCGTGTGCCCGGCCACCTGGCCGTCGAGCAGCACAGTTGCGCCGACCAGCTGCGTTCGTACGCGCACGGTCCCGTAGCGCACGAAGTCCTCGGGCGGCATCAGGCGCCGCAGATAGTCGAGCAGCGCCTCCTCGGTCGGATCCGCGTTGCGCGCAATCGACTCGGCGGTGCGGCCCTGCACCTGTCCGTCCGCGACCCGGATGCGCTGCATGGCCACGATCAAGTCACCGCCCAGCTGCGACAGCCCGACCAGCACGACCTCTTCGGCGCCCAGCTTGAGCCCCACCTCCGCGATGCACACCGACTCACCCGCGCACCGGGCCACCATGGCGTCGGTGTGGCCGGCCAGCCGGCGCCGCGCCTCGCTGGGAGCCACCACGCGCAGCGAGGTGGTCGCCTCCAAAATGGTCGAAAGATGCTCGCCCAGCTCCCGGGCCGAGGTCACGCCGGCGCGGTACTCGAGCACCGCCACCGTGCGCGGTTTGAGAGCGCGCGCGCTTCTGGTCGGGCCGGCCAGGGCAAGCAGCGCGATCACGGCGACCGCGCGTCTTGTCACTTGCCCCCGAAGAGCATCGTGAGCCCCTTGGGCGCGAACTGCATCGGCGGCACCCGGGTCCCGCTGTGGCAGGTCAGGGTGGTGCAGATGCCGAGCGGTGGTGGGCCTCCAATGCAGCAGTCGAGCGAGCAGCCGCTGGGCAGCGCTTCCTGCGTGGATTCGTACGCCACCACGGTCCCGCTCGACAGATCGACCAGCATCACGAACTCGTCGACCGCCTGGATGGAGCTCGAGCATGTCACCGCCTGCTGGAAGAACTGGGGGCTTCCGCAATACTCGGCGGTCGCCCACACGAACGCGCGCGCACCGTCGGGCGTGGCGGCCGCGCGCCGGATGCTGATTTTCGCGGTCGTGATGTTGGCGCTGAGCTGGTTGGGGCCCCCCTGCTGGGAAAAGCCGCCGGTAAAGGGCGGGATGCTGATTGTGACCTTGCGCGGCTCCTGGCCCGACACCACCACCACCGCCAGCGGCTGCGAGCTCGATCCGGCCGGGCACCCGCTATCGGCCCGGTTGTCGCCGTCGCCGAACCCGACCAGCGCGGTGTCGGTTGCCACCACCACCGACGCACGCGGGAGCGGAGCCATCATGGCGCCGATGGTGCCCGTGGTTACGTCGACCGGCGCCAGCTGGCCCCGGGCGGGCAAAGCCAGGATGGGCGCGCTGCCGGTGCGGAACACCGCGATGTCAGCGGCTCGCTCGGGCAGGCTCGCCATGCCGGCCACCGCGCCGGCCGGGTCGAGTTGATAGAGCGCGGGCGCAGAGGTCACCACGAACAGCTGCTTGCCGTCGGCCGAGAAGGTGGCCGACAGCGCGCCCGGCACATTGGCCGGCGCGCCCATCGGCTCGGGCTGCGAGCCGCTGAGCCAGCCCGCCAGGCTGAACACGATCACCTTGGTCGCACCCAGAACAGCCAGCGTGCGATCGGTGGGATCGACAACCAGGCCGGCCGCCGGCTCGGGCAAGGGCAGCATCGGTCCCATCGCCATGTGGGTTGCGGTCGAGTACGCGACCACGTTTTGCCCCACCGCAAACAAGACCGCGGTCCCGTCGTGGGTGACGCTGACTGCGCCCGCGCCCGCGAGACCCGGCAGCGTGCCCGGATCAGCGACCGCCCTGGCGGCCTTGGTGGCATCGCGCAGCAGCACCTCCGGGCCCCCGGTCAGATACCCGATGGGCTTGCGAAAATGAACGGTCAGGCGGGTGTCGTGATCGGCGCTGACCGCGACCTGGCGCAGGCGGCCCAGCGCCAGGATCTGGCCGCTGTCGGCCAGGGCGTCGAGGTCGAAGTCAGTGGGCGGGCCGGCTGGCAGCGGGCCCGCCTGCACGGCCTGATCGGCGGCGAAGCGGGCCTGCGCAACCGCGCTCCCGTCCGCGTCGCGGCGCAGGCGGAACCAGGCCAGTCGGCCGGTCTCGGATTTATCGAGCGGGTTCCAGGCCGCCATCTGCGGCACCTCGAGATCGAGCGTGACCGTGCTGGCACCGCCGCAGCCCACCAAGGCGGCTGCGAGCGCGAGCAAAAGCCAAGATCGACGCGAGGTTATCCACTTAGGCATACATCAGTCCGACCCGGACCCGGCTCCCGGATCGTACCAGAAGGGCCCATCGGGTGTATCATTTTCTGTCAACCATGCCCACGGCTCCCGACACCCTCGGCCTGCCGGCAGTATTCGGGCGTTACCTCTTGCTGCGGCGGCTGTCGCGAGGCGGCATGGGCGAGATCTTTCTGGCCAAGGTCGGCGAGATCCAGGGCATGGAGAAGCTGTGCATCATCAAAAAGGTGCTGCCGCAGCTGGCCGAGGACCAGGGCTTCATCCGTCGCTTCGTTGACGAAGCCCAGATCGCAATCAAGCTCCAGCACGCCAACATCGCGCCCGTGTACGAGGTGGGGGTGGTGGGTGGCGAGTACTTTCTGGCCATGGAGTATGTCGACGGGCGCGACCTGCGGCGCGTGATGTCGCGCATCCACGAGGTGGGCCATCGGGTGGGCGCCGACCTGGCTTTATACGTGGTGCGCGAAATCGCCAACGGGCTCGCCTACGCGCATCGCCGCACCGACGACGCCGGCACCGACCTCGGCATCGTGCACTGCGACGTGTCGCCGCCCAACGTTCTGTTGTCGTTCGAGGGCGAGGTCAAGCTGATCGACTTCGGGATCGCCAAGAGCCGGCAGCAGGTGACGGTGACCGATCCCAACGTCGGCTTCGGCAAGTTCGGCTACATGGCGCCCGAGCAGCTCGTGCGCGGGCGCAAGGTCGACCGGCGCACCGACGTCTACGCCGCCGGCGTGATCCTGTACGAGCTTTTGCTCGGGGATCGGATGATCCAGGCCGGCGAGGGCTCCGACTATCGCGCGCTGGCGCGGCAGATCGCGGCCGGCAAGATCGATCCGCCGTCGCTCCGAGACCCCAGGATCTCGCCCGAGCTCGACGAGCTGGTCATGCACGCCATCGTGGCCGAGCCCAAGGAACGCTTTCAATCAGCCGAGGATCTGCGCGACGCCGTGCAGCGGCGCCTGTACACGCTCAACCCGTCGATCTCCTCGGACTCACCGGCGCGGCTCCTGCGCGACCTGTTCGGTGCGGAAGCGGCCGAGGACCGGGCGCTGCTTGCGCAGGCGCGTGCCCTCGACCTGGCGCCGTTCCGCGAGGAGCTCGACGGCGGGCGCACCCACACGGTCTCATTCGCGCTGGCCGCCCCGTTCGAGGACGCGCGCACCAGTCCGCGCGCCACCCCGGGCAAGACCGAGCAGGTGGCGCTGACCAAGCCGGTCTTGGCGGGCTGGCCGCGCGCGATGCTGATCGGCGGCGCGCTGATCCTGGTCGCCGGCATGGGCATGGCCGCGTTGCGCAGCATGCCGTCGTCGCACAGCGCGAGCGAGCCGGCCGCGGTCATGCCCGCTCCGGCGCCGCAGGTGGAGCTGCTCGCGCCGCCCGCGGCCGCACCACCGCCGTCCGCTCCGCCGCCGGCGGCGCCCACGGTCCTGGCAGCGACGCCGGCGCAGCCCAGCCCGCGTCCGCGCCCGCCGTCGGGAAAAACCGCGGCCAAGCCACGCCACCTGAGCGGAATGGCCAAACCGGCCGTGCCCGCGCACCCGGCCGCGCCCGCGCACGCTGCGCCCACGCCGGCCCAGGTCGAGGCCAAATACCAGGCCGTGCACCGGGAATATGAGGAGTTCAAACGCGCCTACGGCCGCCGGCTCGAGGCGAGCTGGAGCCAGATCCTCAACTACAACACGTTCGGCCAGGGCCCCGACAAGACCCAGCGCATCGACGGCATGCTCGACGACCTGCGCCGCGAGATGGCGCGCATCAAACGGGAAGGCGGTTAGGGCAAAGTCTGCTAGACTCCCGCCCGCCATGCAGTACGTCGAGACCCAGCTCAGCGAGAATGTCCGGCTGGCGGGCGGCTATTTCGTGCTCCGTATCGGCGGCTGCACGCACGTTTCGGCCGCGCGGCCGGGCCAGTTCGTGATGCTGCGCGGCGACTGGGGACGCGACCCGCTCTTGCCGCGCGCATTCTCTCTTCTGCGCATGGCGGCGGGCGGGGTGGCCGAGATCCTGGTGAAAACCGTCGGTCGGGGCTCGGCCCTGTTCGAGCACGCGCCGCCGGGCGCACGCATGTTCGTGCTGGGGCCGCTTGGGGTCGGCTTCCCGGCGCCCCAGGCGGACAAGCGCGACCTGCTGGTGGCCGGCGGCGTGGGGCTGGCGCCGCTCTTGTTTTTTGCGGAGCAGCATCGCGGAGCGCCCATCGAGCTCATCTACGGCGCCCGCAGCGAGCGCGACCTCGTGCTGCTCGACGACATCGTGCTCTCGGGTGCCGAGCTGCGCGTGGCCACCGAGGACGGCAGCCGGGGCGTAAAAGGCCTGGTCACGCAGGCGCTCGAGGAGCGGCTGGACGCGCTCGCGGGCGGGGGCGCAGCCGTGCGGCTGCTTTGCTGCGGTCCCAGCGCGATGCTCGACGCCGTGCGCGCGATCGCACGCGCGCGCAAGCTCGACTGCCTGCTCTCGCTCGAGGGCGAGATGGCGTGCGGCATCGGCGCCTGCCTGGGCTGCGCGGTGGCCACGCGGTCGCGACCCTATCGCTATGTGTGCAAGGATGGGCCGGTTTTCGACGCCGGAGATCTCGCGTGACCGTGGATCTGAAGGTCACCTTCGCCGGCGTCGACCACACGAACCCCATCGTGGCGGCCTCGGGTACCTTCGGCTACGGCAAGGAGTTCGAGGGGCTGACCGATCTGTCCGCGCTCGGAGGCCTGTGCACCAAGGGCATCTCGCCAAAGCCGCGCGCGGGCAACCCGGTGCCGCGCATCTGCGAGACCGCAGCCGGCATGATCAACTCGATCGGCCTCGAGAACGTGGGCGTCGAGGGCTTCGCGCGCGACAAGCTGCCTTTTCTGCGCACCTGCGGCACCCGGGTGTGGGTCAACTTTTTTGGCGAGACCTTTGACGAGTACGTCGCCTGTGCGAGCGCGCTGGGTGCGCTCGCTGGCGTGGACGTGCTCGAGATGAACGTGTCGTGTCCCAACATCAAGAAGGGCGGGGTCGAGTTCGGGGTCGATCCGCCGGTGCTGCGCGATCTGGTGGCGGCGTGCCGGCGCGCCACCAAGCGGCCGCTGGTCGTCAAGCTGACGCCGAACGTCACCGATCCGGTCGCCATCGCGCGCGCCGCCGTCGAGGGCGGCGCCGACGGCCTGTCGATCATCAACACCATCACCGCCATGAGCATCGACGCGCGGCGCCGCCGGCCGCGCATCGCCACCGGGTTCGGGGGCCTGTCCGGCCCCGCCATCAAGCCGATCGCTCTGCGCATGGTGTTCCAGGTGGCACGCGCCGGCCTGGGCGTGCCTCTGTCGGGGATCGGCGGCATCGCAAGCGGCGAGGACGCGGCCGAATTCCTGCTCGCGGGCGCATCGACCGTGCAGGTGGGCACGCAGTCGTTCGTCGATCCCGATGCCTGCGCGCGCGTGGCCCGCGAGCTGGCGGCCTTTTGCGCCGAGCAGGGCGTCGAGCGGGTGACCGACCTGGTGGGCGCGCTCGAGGACTGACCTTCATCCTCGGCAGAGAACGCCAGGCTTTGAGGCACATTCACGGCCACGCTCGGACACGCAAACGGAAACGGACACGGTCACGGGCAGGCGCGCGGTCACGCGCGCGGCCGGCGCGCCAAGCGCGTCGGGACGGCCCTCTGGATGCTGGCGCTTGGCACGCCTGCTCGCAGCGCCACGTGCTCGCCGAACCCGGGTCTACGGGGCCTGCCCTGGCTCGCCTCCTCGGCATGGGTGAAGGAGGCTCGCCATGGCAGGCACCCACGAAGATCCCAGGTACTTCGCGCACGAGCGGCTCGACGCGTACGGGCTCGCACTGGCTGCGGTTCGCTTGGTTGCGGACCGTAAGCACAAGCTGCGCGGCCTTCCCGGCAAGGCCGGCGACCAGCTCGAGCGCGCCGTCGTGGGCGCGCAAACCGCCGTCTGCTCGGCCGCCGCCGCCGAGGGCGCCGAGCGTCGGCGCCTGTTCCGGGGCGCGCTCAGCGAAGCGTCCGAGGCCGGCGGCGCCACCGACACCGCGCCCGCCTACGGCGCGCTGACGCGCCCGGAGTACGAGACCTTGCGCCAGACGCTGCTGCGCCTGTGCGCGTGCCTGTACCGGCTCGCGCATCGCTGACGCGGTCAGCGCGGATGCGTCGCGCGCGAGCGCCCTATCTGGCCTGCAGCACCTCCGCCACCGCGCCCTGCCAGGCCGCCATACCAACCGTCATTACGCGGAAGTACTCGCGGGTGGCGTCGTCGGGAACCTGGTCGGCCATCGCGGCCAGGTGATAGGTCAGATCGAGATACGCGTCGAGCCAGGTGCGCGCGCCGGTGCGAAACTCACGCAGCCACCCGCACAGAAGCTCGGTCAGGATGTAGCCGCCCAGCTCCTCGGACAGATCCTTGACGAAATTGTGCGGGTTGCGATCCTGCACCACCAGCGGGCTGCCGTAGCTGACGTGCTCGCCCAGCTGGTCGCCAATGGCGCGCACGAAGTAGCTCATCCAGATGTCGTCCAGCCGGCCGATCCGGTAGCCGCGGAAGTAATCGAGCATCACCACCAGATACATCGCGGGCAGCGTGGACACGTGAAATGCCGTGTTCTGGCTGTTGAACGGGCACCAGGTGCCGGCCGCCAGCGCCCACGACTTTGCGCCCGCGACCTCGAGCATGCGCACCACGTTGAGTGGCTCCTCGATGTTGGCGGTGGCATCGACGTCCGGATTTTTCAGCCATAGACCGGCGTTGACTGCAACCCGCACCCGCCGCCGCTCGACCCGCTCGCCGCCAGGAGCAAAATTCTGGCGCGATTTGGGATAGCCGCGATGATAAAAGCGCCGGGGCGGATCGCACTCGAGCTGCTCGCACACGTTCCACCATCCGGAGGCGTGGCTGACCACGGGCAGCTCGACCTCGCGCCCCACTTGAAGATGCGCGCCCAGGTAATCCTCCTCGGTGACGAAGTTGTCGTCATCGAGCGCGACCATGACCTGGGCGCCATCGAGCGCGGCCTGTAGGTAGCCCACGTTGCGACGCTGGATGCAGTTGTAGCGCAGAAACAGGTCGAACGCGGGCCAGCGCTTGAGGAGCTCGCGCTGCGTCGGCACATCCATGTACACGATGCGCGCCGGAAACCGCTTGCCGAGCTGTGCCAGATAGGCACCGGTCTCGGGCGGTGTCTTGTGGTCCCCGACCACCACCACGGACACCCCGTCGGCGTGGCCATGCCGGGCCAGGTTGTCCAGGTAGGCATCCAGGCACTTGGGGACGTTGATGGTGGTGGTGACGAGCGCGACCTCAGGTGCGCGCATCCGCGGCTTCCTTGTGGGCCAGATACCACTGGATGGTTTTCTCCAGACCCGCGGCCAGCGAGTGTGGCGGGGTCCAGCCCAGCACCTCTCTCATGCGTGAGACATCGAGCACCTTGCGCATGACCCCGTCGGGCTTGGACCGATCCCAGACGATCTCGCCCCGAAACCCGGTCAGCCGCGCGGTCAGCTCGGCCAGCTCCTTGATGGTGGTGCCGACCCCGGTGCCGATGTTGATGGGCTCGAGGTAGTCGGTTTCGCAAAGCCGCGCCACCGCCTCGGCCGCGTCGCCGACATAGATGAACTCGCGCACCGGCGCGCCGGTGCCCCAGCACACCACCTGCTTGTCTCCGCGCCGGGCCGCGTCCGCGAATTTCTTGATGAGCGCGGCCGCCACGTGCGACCGGTACTCGCCAAACACGTCGTGCTCGCCGTACAGATTCGTGATGAGCGGGAACTGCCCCTCCATCTTGTAGGCGTGCACGCCCACCTGGTGCACCTTCTTGGTAAAGCCGTAGGCTTCGACCGACGCGTGCAGCGCGCCCGACCAGTAGTCGACCTCCTTCATGTCGCCGGCCACGTCGCCGGGATAGGCGCATGCCGATCCGATCGACACGAAACGTCGGGCCCGCGCCTCGCCGGCCGCGTCCAGGACGTTGACCGCCATCAGCATGTTGTCGCGGAACACGCGCGCCGGCTCGGCCGAGATGATGCCGAGCCCGCCGTAGTAGGCCGCCGAGTGCACGACCAGCTCTGGCTTGCAGGCGCGCATGGCGCGGCCCACCGACGCCCGGTCGAGCAGATCGAACTCGGGCCGTCCCGGCGCGACCACCTCGAAGCCGCGCGCGCGTAGCGCGTCCGCGATGCGGCGGCCAAAAAAGCCACGACCTCCGGTCAGAAGCAGCTTCGTCCGCGCCATGTCTACGCGTTTCGCATGGGGTGCTGGAAGGTCAAGATGGACAGGATCTTGATCAGCTCGCGAATGCCGGCCTCGAGCGTCACCTTGGCCCGATAGCCCAGCGTCTTGATGCGGCTGTAGTCGACCCCGTAGTCGCGCTGGTCCTTGTCGGTTCCCACCGCCGCCTCGTGCAGATAATAGTCGACGTACTCCTTGATCTTGTTGGCCACGTCGCGCTTGGTGCAGTTCATGGCCTCGTCGCCGACGTTGAAGACGCCGCCGTTCATCTTCTCAAAATGATCCATGGTGAAAAGATACGAGGCGGCGGCGTCGCTCGAATGCAAGAAGGTGCGCCGGAAGTGGCCCTCGAACAGCACGATCTGCCGATTGTGCAGCGCCTGATACACGAAATCGTTGACGATCAGGTCGAGCCGCATGCGCGGCGAGCTGCCAAACACGGTTGCAAAGCGCAAGATCGAAAAATTGCGGGCGTGCTCGCGTACCAGAGCCTCGCCGTCGCTCTTGGTCTTGCCGTACAGGGTGAGCGGAGCAATCGGGGTCTCCTCGGTGGCGACGTCCACGACCTTGCCGTAGGTGGAGCCGGTCGAGGCAAACACGACGCGCTGCTGCTTGCCCAGCGCCTTCATCACGTTGCGAGTGCCCTCGATGTTGACGGTCGTGGCCATCACCGGATCGGCCGCGCAGGCCGGATAGCCCACGATGGCCGCCAGATGGAACACCCAGTCATGCTCGCGCACCACGCGCTCGACCGCGCTGGCGTCCCGCACGTCGCCCTTGATGAGGCGCAGGTTGGGGTGCATGGCAAAGCCAAGCACCGAGTGCGTGCCGTACATGAAGTTGTCGAAGATGGTGACGGTATGCCCGCGCTCGAGCAGCATCGGCGCCAGCAGCGAGCCGATATAGCCGGCGCCGCCCGTAATCAGGATCTGCTCTCGTTTCATGCCTCTCCTTTTCAAGCTAGCCTTCGATCAGTGTTGGCCCCGACGCCTGAAGCGCCGGCCGCTGAAACAAAACGCGAAGCGCCATCCCCACGTATCGGAAGTTGCGCATGAAGGTGTTCTTGCTTTGGCCCTCCACCCGGGCCGTCCAGCGGGTGGGGACCTCGGACGTGCGCGCGCCCATGCGCAGGGGCCGGAGCGTGGTCTCGCAGGCGATCTCGTGCAGCGTCCCCTGCCACGGGACGCCACGCACGAAGCGGGCCCGGATGAGCTTGAAGCCATACGTGAGATCGTGGATGCGGGTGCGGTACAGCACCCGAAAAATCTGCTGAAAGCCCCAGTTGAGCACGTACTTGAAGCGGTTGTACTTGGAGAACCCGCCGCCCTTGGCCCAGCGCGAAGCCACCACCATGTCGAAGTTGCCGCGCTCCATCTCGGCGACCAGTCGGGGCACGGTCTCGATGTCCATCTCGCCGTCCGAGTCCATGCACAGGATCACCTCGCCCTTCGCGTGCGCCAGCCCCTCGCGCACCGCGTGGCCGAGGCCCGGATTTCGCTGCTGCTCGAACATACGGACGCGCGGGTCCTCCCGGGTCAAAGCTGCGCACACGTCATACGAGGGTTTCTGCGATTTCGGGGAAATGATGATGACGATCTCCTCGAGCCGAGACCCCAGGTTGTGCTTGAGCCAGCCGACGATCTCGCGAACCGTTTCTGTCTCCGAGTACACGGGCAGGACGACGCTGATTCGATCGACCAATCCTAACTCTCCCTCAAAAAGGCGATCTCCTTAAGGATTAACCAGTACCGTCTGGACGCAACCCGTGTCAAGCGCATCGGGTCACGGTCCAGCGCCTGCAAATTCGCCCCTTTTTTACGCCCGCGAAACACTTCAGAAACACGGGCCCACTAAGCTGTCTGCAAATCCGCGACCGGGAGGAGCCGGTGAAAAAAATCGAAGCCATCATCAAGCCCTTCAAGCTCGACGAGGTCAAGGAAGCGCTCAGCGAGATCGGCGTCCAGGGCATGACCGTCACCGAGGTCAAGGGCTTTGGTCGCACCGGCGGCAAGAAAGAGGTCTACCGCGGCTCGGCCTACGTGGTCGACTTCGTGCCCAAGGTCAAGCTCGAGATCATCGCCAAGGACGACATGGTCCACCAGATCATCGAGGTCATCCAGGGCGCCTCCCGTACCGGCCGCATCGGGGATGGAAAGATCTTCGTGACCTCGATTGATGAGGTCATTAGAATCCGCACCGGGGAAAGGGGCGAGGACGCCATCTGAACCGCCTCGCTTGCGCATCGACTCTAACCAAGGAGACACATGGCAATGACGCCCAGCGACGTCCTCGAGCTTGCCAAGAAACACGGCGCCAAGATGGTGGATTTCAAGTTCATGGATTTTCCGGGCGTGTGGCAGCACGTGACCATGCCCATCCAGCGGCTCAAGGAGGACACCTTCGAAGACGGCTACGGCTTCGACGGCTCGTCCATCCGCGGCTGGCAGCCCATCCACCACTCGGACATGCTGTTCATCCCGGATCCGGCCACCGCCAAGATGGATCCGTTCACCGAAGTCCCGACGCTGTCGCTGATCTGCAACATCTTCGATCCGATTACGAAGGAGCCTTACAGCCGCGATCCGCGCAACGTTGCGCTCAAGGCCGAGAAATATCTCAAGTCGACTGGCATCGGGGACGTGGCCTACTTCGGCCCCGAGCCCGAGCACTTCATCTTCGACGATGTCCGCTTCGACACCCAGATCAACCAGGGCTACTATTTTCTCGACTCGGTCGAGGGCCGCTGGAACACCGGGCGCGAGGAGTTTCCCAACCTGGGCTACAAGCCCTCCATCAAGGGCGGCTACTTCCCGGTCGCGCCCACCGACACGCTGCATGACATCCGGACCGAGGTCACGCTCATCATGCAGGAGCAGCTTGGCATCGTGGTCGAGCTGCACCATCACGAGGTGGCGACCGGCGGCCAGGGCGAGATCGACATGCAGTTCGCGCCCCTGACCCAGATGGCCGACAACCTGTGCTGGTTCAAGTACGTGCTGAAGAACGTCGCGCGCAAGCATGGCAAGGTGGCGACCTTCATGCCCAAGCCCCTGTTCGGCGACAACGGCTCGGGCATGCATACCCACCAGTCGATCTGGAAGAACGAAAAGCCGCTGTTTGCGGGCGACGGCTACGGGGGCCTGTCCGAGCTGGCCATGCACTACATCGGCGGCGTGCTCAGGCATGCGCCCGCGATTTGCGCGCTGTCCAACCCGGGCACCAACAGCTACAAGCGCCTGGTGCCGGGCTTCGAGGCCCCCATCAACCTGGCTTACTCGGCGCGCAACCGGTCGGCTGCCATTCGCATCCCGGTGGTGTCGACCTCGCCCAAGTCCAAACGCATCGAGTTCCGGACGCCGGATCCGAGCTGCAATCCGTACCTGGCGTTCGCGGCCATGCTGATGGCGGGCCTGGACGGCATTCAGAACAAGATCAAGCCGGGCGATCCGCTCGACAAGGACATCTACGCGCTCTCGCCCGAGGAGCTCAAAGATGTGCCCAAGGCGCCCGGGTCGCTCGAACAGGCGCTGGAAACGCTCAGGCGCGACCATGCCTTCCTGATCAAGGGCGACGTGTTCACGCGCGACGTCATCGACACCTGGATCGACTGGAAGATGGAGAACGAGATCAATCCGGTGCGGCTGCGCCCCCATCCGCACGAGTTTGCGCTCTATTTCGACATCTAACGTTTCAACTCGTTGATTCCCTCCAAGTTTTCGCCTAAGATCATCCGGGCATGTCGTGGCTCGAGACACGCGAGCGGCTCGCCGTCGACCTCGTGCGCTGGCTGCCCAAGGGCACCTTCGGCCGCGCGGTCGGGTTCTGGGCACGCCGGCACATCCCGCGTCCTCTGCGCACGCGGCTGTACCGCCGCTTCGCGCGCGCCTACGGGATCAACCTCGACGAGGTCGAGCGCCCGCTCGACGAGTACACAAGCTTCGACGGCTTCTTCACCCGCCACTTGCGCGCGGGCGCGCGCCCGATCGATCCCGATCCCGCGGTCGTGGTCTCCCCGGTCGACGGTACGGTGGTCGAGTCGGGCCTGGCCGCGGGCGGCCGGCTGATCCAGGCCAAGGGCCTGGACTACACGCTGCGCGCCCTGCTCATCGACGAGGACACGACGGCCTGCTTTGCCGGCGGCAGCTATGTGACGCTGTATCTGGCGCCTCGTGATTACCATCGGATCCACGCGCCCGCGGACGGCAGCGTCACCGGGTATCGGCATGTCCCCGGGGCTTTTTTCCCGGTCGGGCCGGCTTCGGTCCGGCGGGTGGCCGGCCTGTTTGCGCGCAACGAGCGCCTGGTCACGTATCTTGCGACCCCGCTCGGTCGCATGGCAGTGGTCAAGGTGGCGGCGACCGGAGTCGGGCACGTGACCGTGACCTATGATACCGATGCCCAGACGCGCCAGAGCCGGCGCACGCGGCGCGTCGATTATCCAGTGGGCAAGCCGATCAGAAAAGGCGAGGAGTTAGGAACCTTTCACCTGGGCTCGACGGTGATTGTGCTGTTCGAGCAGGGCCGGGTGGCGCTGGCGCCGCTCGAGCGCGGCCAGCGCGTGCAGCTGGGCCAGCCCATCGGGCGCCGAGCCGCCGAGGGCACGGGCGAGGTGGCCGCGTAAGGAGGCCGGGTGCCGAACCGCGAGTGGGAGCGCGAGCTCGAGTTCAGCGAGGACGAGCTCGCTGACATGGGCGCCGAGCTGTACGCGGGCGATGCCGCCGACGAGCTACCTGCACCGGGCGCCCCCAGGCGCAAGAAAAGAAGCACGTTGCGGGTGCCGGTCGATGTGGTGCCCCGGCGCGCCTCCACGTCCAGCCCGCCCACGAGCGCACCGGTCAGCGCAACGGGCCGGCTGGCTCAGATGGTCGCGCGCAAGCCGGTCGTCGAGACCGCAAGCGATCGGGTGGTCGAGCGCGCCCTCAATGGAGGCGCGGGTGGCGGCCCGGTCAGCGAGCCGATTGCGATTGGACGCCCGGCGGTGGCGGCACGCGCGCGGCCGACCGACGAGGTCGACCTGACCATCGAGATGACGGTCGAGCCTCTGGCCCCGGGTGAGCCGGCGCCCCCGCAGGTCACTCCACAACCGCGCCCGAGCGCCGACGACGAGTCGGCCGAGGAGCTGGATGCGGATGCGCTGGAGGAAGAGGCCGAGCCGGTGCTGCCGTACGGGGACGAGGACGTCGAGGTCGATGTCGACGTGGACGTCGAATCCGAGCTGCCCGAGCGGGCCGATCCCACCGAGCCACAGGGCGTGCGCGCGGTCACGGAAGAGCAGTTGCCCGCGGAGACGCCCACGCTGCCGCCGCCGCTGCCGCCGCCGCCGCTGGAGCTGCGGCCCGAGCTTCTGGCCCAGCTGCCGGCCGAGCTTCCGGCTGAGCCGACGGCCGAGCCGCCGCTGCCACCGCCGCCGCCGTCGCCCAACCAGGCGGCGCCGACGCCGGCACCGGCACCCGCGGCGTTTCCGGCACCGGCCCGGCCGCCCGGCCCGCCCAGTCCACCGTCCGCGAGCATGCGTTCCGAAGCAGGGCGCATGCCACCCCCGCCCACGCGGGAATCGCGCACCCCGCTGGCCGTGGACGTGATTGCGGCGGCGCTGTCGGCGCCGCGCCCGCTGCCGCCGCCGCATCTGGAGGACGAGGAGGAGCTGTCGAGCGAGGAGCTGGAGGTGGTGTCCGAGAGCTCGGCCGCGGTGGCCGAGCTGACCCAGGCCGCTCAGCGCGCCGGAGTCACCTCGCAAGCGCGAGCCATCCCGCCCAGCCCCCCGCCGACACCGATTCCGGCCGCCGACCGGACGGTTGCCGAGCGAGCCCAGCCGGCGCCGGATCGGGCACCGCCCCCGGTGCCGCCTGCCTTGCCGGCGACCGCACAGGGCGCGCCTCCTCCGATGCCCTCGGCCCCGCCCCTGCAGGCGTCGGCACAAACGCAGGCGCAAGGGCAGGCGCCGGCGCAGACACAGACCCCGACCCCCGCGCTCCAGCCGACCCTCACGCCCCCCATCACCACCCGCCGCCGCCGCCGCGCCAAGGCCTGGTTCGAAGAAATCTTCGACGAGGATTACCTGCGCACGCTGCCGTTCATGACGCCCCGCCAGACCCACCGCGAGGCCGACTTCATCGAGGCCGGTCTGGAGGTGCCGAAAGGCGCGCAGATCCTGGACCTCGGCTGCGGCTACGGGCGGCACGCGCTGGAGCTGGCCGCGCGCGGGCACAACGTGGTGGGGCTGGACCTTTCGCTGCCGCTTCTGATCCGAGCCGCCGACGAGGCGCAGCGGCGCGGTTTGACTGTCAATTTTGTCCATGGCGACATGCGCGAGCTGACCTTCGAGGAGCAGTTCGACGGGGCCTACTGCATCCTCACCACATTCGGCTACTTCGACGACGACACCAACCGCAAGGTGGCGCAGGGCGTGGGCCGCTCGCTCAAGCCTCGCGGCCGCTTCCTGGTCGAGGTGCTCAATCGTGATTATATCGTTGCCGACCTACCGACCCGGGTATGGTGGGAGGGGGATGGCTGTGTCGTGCTCGAGGAGGTCGATTTCAACTATTACACCTCGCGGGTGGTGTCGCGGCGCTCGGTGGTGTTCGAGGACGGCCGTCAGCTCGAGCAGGAGATCTCCATCCGGGCCTACTCGCTGCACGAGCTGGGCAAGGTCCTGCATCATGCCGGTTTTCGTGTGACCGAGGTCTCGGGGGCCCTGGCGACCCGGGGCCGCTTCTTTGGCGCCAGCTCCCGGGAGCTCTTGGTGGTGGCCGAAAAGCGCCCTGGTTAACCCCCTTGCCAGAGTGGTCTCGCGCTCTTATCTAAGGAATAAACGGGGGGCGTCGAGTGTATTAGGAATGTGGCGCAGTTGGACCATACGGGCGCGGGATGCCCGTGGAGGTCCATGTCGGCGCTTTCGGTACCTGTCCGGACGTTTCCCGACGCTTTGGCAGCGAAACGACTGGGAAGCCGGCTTTCGGCAGGGTCCGTGCGAACGTGGGGGTCAGCTCGTGCGTCTAAGCTTTAGAAGGAGTGGGTAGCAGTGTCGACCAAGGTCAAAAAGGGTTCCCCGATGAACATCCGACCGGCACGGCGCCAGGTCCGGGGAGCTCCGCCGGTAATCATGCCGCGGACGCGCAGGAGCGTTCGGGGTGTGCCGCCGGCGCTTGCCCGGCGCGCTCGGACGAGCGCAGCAGGACCGGTGTCGGTCCGCGCGGCCGCCCTGAAGCCCGAGGCCGAGAACGACAACGACGAGAGCGAGGCTCGGGCGGTGGCGGGCGCGCACGACGAGCTGCCCGCGGATCTGGGCGCGCTCGAAGCCGCGGTCACGCAGGAGGAAGCCGAGGTCGAGGAGGTCGAGGCGGGCGCGGAAGCGGAGAGCGAAAGCACGCCCGGGCCCGAGCGCGAGCCCGAAAAGCCGCAGTACGAGGAGCCGTCCAACTTCCTGGCGGTCTATTTCCGCGAGATGGCCGAGCTGTCGGTGCTCAGGCCCGAGGAGGAGTTCGCGGCCGCCCGGCACATCGAGTCGCTCGAGTTCGAGTGGTGGAACCGCGTGTTCGCGTTCCCGCCCCTGATCGAGCATGTGCTCAAGGTGGTCGAGCGCATCCTCGACAACTCGCTGCGCGAGTTTTCGGTTCTGCGGCGCTTCGTGCGCGAGTGGCGGCGCCGACCCACCGCCAAGAATACCGACAAGGTTCGGCGCGCGGCCGAGAAGGTGGGCAAGAAGCTGCGCGCGCTCGACATCGATCGCCGCATGCAGGAAGTCGTGCTGGCCGAGATCCAGAAGATCCAGCTCGGCCACGCCGGCCGTGTGATCAACGAGCGGCTCGCGTTCAACCCGCGCACCAAGGTGTTCGACGAGTACGTGCGTCAGGTGGAGGCCCAGAGCGCGCGCGTGCTGGCGGCCAAGAACGAGTTCGTCAAAGCCAATCTGCGCCTGGTGGTCTCGATTGCGCGCCGCTTCAACCACGGCCGCATGCCGCTGGCCGACCTGATCCAGGAGGGCAACATCGGCCTCATCAAGGCGGTCGAGCGCTTCGATTATCGGCGCGGCTACCGGTTCTCGACGTACGCGAGCTGGTGGATCCGGCATGCCATCAGCCGCGCGCTGGCCGACAAGGGACGCGCGGTCCGGCTGCCCGTGCACATGATCGACGCCTATCATCGGGTCGCGCGCTCCAAGCGCGAGCTGGGCACCAAGCTGGGCCGCCAGCCGACCAACGAGGAGATCGGGCAGGCGACCGGCATCGCGCCCCAGAAGATCGAGAAGATGCGGACCTATCTGCTCGATCAGTCGCTGTCGCTCGATCGCGCGGTCAGCGACGAGGACGGCCGCAAGTTCATCGACTTCATCGCGGATCCGAACGAGATCGACAACACTCCAGTCGACCGTTTGGTGGGCGAGGCGATGACGAGCGAGGTGCGGCGGCTGCTCGAGCACCTGAAGCCGATCGAGGCCGACATCCTGAAGCAGCGCTTCGGGCTCGACGACGACCATGAGCTGACGCTCAAGGAAATCGGGCAGAAGTACAACCTCTCGCGCGAGCGCATCCGGCAGCTGCAGGAGCAGGCGCTTCTCAAGATGCGCCGGGCGCTCCAGCGCCGCGACATGCTGTAAGCCACGATCACTCGGCTTACTTCGTGTCGCCCACGATCGATCGGATGAACACCGCGTCCGATGCGTTGGGCTTGAGCTCGAGATACCTGCGGTAATACTTCTTGCCGGTTTCGGGCTCGCCAACCCGCTGGTAGGCCTTGCCCAGGAATTTGTACGCATCTGCAAACGACGGATCGTAATGCACCGCTTCCAGGAACTTTCCGATGGCCTCGCGCATCTTGCCCTGCTCGAATAGGCCCATGCCATCGCGGTAGCTGGCTTCGCTCGGCCGCAGGGCCGGACGGGGTGGCTCGGCCGCGGGCACGGCCGGCGTCGCCGCCGACGAAGCGGGCGGAGTTGACGCCGCCACGCCGTGCGCGCTGGCGTGGCTCGTGCGCTTGACCCGCTTGGGCGCGGGCGCGGGCGCGGGTGCAGGTGCGGGCGCGGGCGCCGGCTCCGCTGGAGGCGGAGGCGGTGGCGGCTGCGCGGTCTCCACGGGCTCGGCCGACTTGGCCACCTCGCTCGGCTTCTGCAGCTCGAGCGGCGGGCTGGCCGAGGATGGAGTCGGCGCCAGCTGCTGCACGACCGGAGCCGGCACGACCGCGGGCGCTGATGCGGGCGGCGGCGCGGCGGAAGACACGGTTGGGCTGGGCGCGCGCGCAGGTGAGCGATTGCGCATCAACATGAAGGCAGCGCCGCCGGCGGCGACCCCAAGCAGCGCCAGTCCCGCGATGCGCCCCACGCGACCGCGCGGGATCTTCAGCTCACCGGATCCGACCAGCTCGCCGGCCAGCGTCGGCGAGGCGGGCGGGACGCTGGGCGTGGGCCCGGTGCCCGGGGCCGGCAAGCCCGCCGGCACGATGGTGGCCGCGCGTGCGACCGCGGTCGGCACGCGCGCGGGCCCGGTGCGCCCACGCAAAAGCGACTCCAGCTGCTCCTTCATCTCGAACGCGGTCGCGAAGCGGGTCGCGCGGTCCTTGGTCATCGCCTGCAGGATCAGCCGCTCCATGGCCACGTCGATGGGCAGATCGGGCCGCCTCTGGCTGGGCGGCACCGGATGCTCGGTCAGGTGCTTGGTCACGATGCCGAGCGCAGTTTCGGCGGTAAACGGCAAGGTGCCGGTCACCATCTGGTACAGAATCACGCCCACCGCGTACAGGTCCGAGCGCCCATCCAGCTTCTCGCCTCGACACTGCTCGGGCGACATGTACTCGGGCGTGCCGCACACGACCCCCGCCATCGTGATGGTGCCCGACTCACCGTCGCCCTTGGCGTCCTGGATCTTGGCGATGCCGAAATCGCACACCTTGACGAAGTCGGTCTCGCCGCGCCGATCCATGATCATGATGTTCTCGGGCTTGAGGTCGCGGTGGATGATGTTCTGCGCGTGCGCTTCATCGAGCGCCGACAGGACCTGCGACATGATGCGCACCACGCGCGGCTGCGACAGCGGGAACTCGGCGTGAATGACCCGACCCAGGTCGCGTCCGGTCAAAAGCTCCATCGCAATGAACAGCTCACCCTCGGCCGACTGGCCGAAGTCGATGATCTGCAAGCTATTGGGGTGATTGAGCGAGCTGGCCGCCCGGGCCTCGCGATGAAAGCGCTTGGCCAGCGCCTCGTCGCTCTGCAGGTGCTTGTGCAGCACCTTGATGGCGACTTTTTTGCCCAGTGAAAGCTGCTCGGCCAGGAATACCTGGCCCATCGCGCCCCGGCCGAGCGTTCGCTCGATTCGAAAGTTCCCGGCGATCACGCGTCCTTGGAGGTTCGGCTCCAGGTCGGGCATAAGCTAACTTTTGATCTTAACCGAATCACCGCAGGTGGACAACCAGACCAAACGGTGATATGCAAGGCCACCGGAGGAATTGTGTGATCCAGTGTAAGCACTGCGGAAAAGAGAACCAGGATCATTACAAGTTCTGTCTCGGTTGCGGGGTCGAGCTTTCGAAGCCCGAGCCCGAGCCCGCGTCCCAACCCGAGCCCGACTCTGCGCCGGCGACTGCGCCTGCTTCCGCGCTTCCGGTCGCGACGCCGTCCCCGGTCGCGTATGCGGCCACGCCGGTGCCGCCGACCACACCGGCCCCGGAGCCGGCCGAGGACTGGCCACCGCGGGGCGCTCGCGAATCCGATGCGGCCGCGGAGCGCGATCGCAAGCCGGCTTCGGCTCCCTCGAGCCTCGACGATGGCGCGCTGTTCGCCCACGCCGCCGCCGCCACGCTGGAGCCGCCGCCCGAGCCCCGGCTGCGCATCCCGACGCCCGTGCCGCCTCTGGAGGGGCCCGCGCTGGGCCACGATACGGTCAAGGAGTCCGGACCGCCCGTGTTCGGGCCGCCAAGCGAGCCGGTTCTCCCGCTGCCGCCGCCCGAGCCGCCGCGCACCGGGTCTGCACCGGCGCCGCGGGCGACCGGGCCAGTGGATCCGACCGGGCCCACCGCGCCGCCCGAGGTATCGCCCGGTACCACGTGTCCGTCCTGCGGAACCCGCGTGCCGCCCGGCTTCATGTTCTGCGGTGCCTGCGGCGCACGCGTGGCACCCGCTCCGGCTGCGGCCGGGGCCGCGCCGTCCGCCGGTGGCGACGGCCGCCCCGCGCACCTGGCGGGCGGGGCCGCGCCCGCTCGGGCGCCTCAGGTCGCGCCGCGCGGGCGCCTCGTGCTGATTCGATCCGACGGCAGCGAGGGTGGCGTGCACCCGCTGACAGCGGGCGTCAATCTGATCGGTCGCGGCCAGGGCGCAATGTTCGACGGCGACGCCTTTTTATCGCCGCGCCACGCCGAAATCGCATTTTCGAGCGCGCTGCCGGTGGTGCGCGACCTGCACAGCTTGAACGGCGTGTTCATCAAGATGGCGCAAGAAGAAGAGATGGTCTCGGGCACCATTTTTCGGATCGGCCAGGAGCTGCTGCGCTTCGACGCTATCCCGCCGCCGCAGCCGCTCGAGGACGGCACCGAGCTCATGGGCAGCCCCAACCCGGGTTTCTGGGGCCGCCTGACCGTGATCGTGGGCCGCGACAGCGACGGCTCGGCCTTCCCGCTGTTTGGCGACGGCGTGGTGCTGGGCCGCGAGCGCGGCGACATCCTGTTCCCCGAGGACGGCTACGTGTCAGGCACCCACGCGCGCATCTCGTACCGCGATGGCAAGTTCTACCTGGCAGACCTGGGATCGTCGAACGGAACCTTTTTGCGCATCCGCGGCGAGCGCACGCTCAAGGCCGGCTCGTTCCTGCTGATGGGCCAGCAGCTGTTCAAGCTCGGCTTCTGAGCCGGCCTGGCTACTGCTTCTTGGTCGGTGGGGGAACCGTGACCTTGGTGCCGGACGTGCCGCCCGACAGGAAGATGTCGCGCGCGCGGTTCTGATCGGGCACCTTGTACGAGAACGCGCCCGCCAGCTTGAAGGTGCGCCCGTCGTCGAAAGTGACCAGCACGTCGGCCGGACCGCTGTCGTTACCCGGCGTCGTGACCTGGATCTTCTCGTCCGACACGATGGTCACGTTGGTGGCCTCCTTGCCGCCGAACCGGACCGTGCACGAGGTCTTGCCGGGCTGGAAACCCGATCCCCGGATAATCACGTTTTCGCTGCCATTGACCGTTCCCGCCACCGGCTCGACACCGGTCACCTTGAGATCGGAGCTCGAGCACGCGCCAAGCGCGATCGCGAGCCCCACCATCATCGATATCGGTCGGAACATAGCCGCCTCCCGTGGCTGGAACATACCAAGCCAAGCCAGAAAAAGCAATGGCTTGACGCGCACCTGGGGCTGCGGCCAAGATGCGCCACAGCAATGGTCGACCGCAGTTTCTTGGGCCGCACCTCGGAGCCGCTGACACTTTCGGTGGAGGCCGGCCACATCCGGCGCTTCGTGGAGGCGCTGGGCGAGCCGAGCCCGATCTACACGAGCGAGCAGGCGGCGCGCGCGGCCGGCTATCCGCGCATCCCGGCCCCGCCCACGTTCGCGACCGCGCTCAGGCCCAACGACGTGCGTGCCGGCATGGGCATCGACATGCGAAAGGTGCTGCATGGCGAGCAGGAGTACGAGTATCGACGGCCGCTGTACGCGGGTGACACGCTGACACTGGTTCAGCGCGTCGCCGACATCTACGAAAAGTCGGGGCGCTCGGGAGCGATGGATTTTCTGGTGCTCGAGACCACGGCCACCGACGAGAAGGGCGAGGTCGTGTTCGTGGCGCGCGCGAATATCGTGGTCAAGCGATGACGCGGCCGCGCTGGGACGAGCTGGGCGAGGGCTTTGAGCTGCCACCGCTCCAGAAGCCCCCCATCGAGCGCATTCAGCTGGTCAAGTACGCCGGTGCCTCGGGCGACTTCAACCGCATCCACGTCGAGGAAGACTACGCGCGCGCCGCCGGCTACAAGAGCGTGTTCGCGCACGGGATGCTGGTCATGGGGTTTCTGGGCCAGCTGGTCGGCGATTTTTCGGGTGGCCCGGCCGGCATCCTCAAGATCAGTTGCCGCTTCCGTGCCATCACCTGGCCGGGCGATGTCATCACTTGTCGCGGCCGGGTGAGCAAGAAAGAGGCTGCCACGCAAACCGTCGAGCTGTCGGTGCAGGCGGTCAACCAGGACGGAACCGTGGTCGCGGACGGGACGGCAACCGTTCGCCTGCCCAAAGCCTGACCGCTCGCCCGCGACCGGGCTACGAGACCTCGACGCGCAGGAGCTGCTGGCCGATGAACACGTAGTCGCCGTGTGTGAGCGCGGCTTCGCCCGCGATGCGGATGAAGGTTCCGTTCTTCGAGCCCAGATCGGTCAGCGTGAAGCTGCCGCCGTCGGCGCAGGCGACCTTGGCGTGGTGGCCCGAGATGAAGGGGTCGTCGGGAAAGTTGAGATCGTTGCCCTCGCGCCCGATGGTGAGCGTGTCGGCGCGCGAGCGAAACACCATGCCAATGTCGCCGCCGCGCAGCCTCTGCATGAGCTGCAGCTTGCTGGGCCGCTTGGGGCTGGAGTAGAAGACGGTTCCATCGGCGTCCATCTGCGGGCCCAGATCGGGCGCGCACGCCTCGACCTGCAGAAGCTGCTCACCGACCAGGAACACGCCGCCCGACTCCAGGGTCACCGGCTGCCGGATGCGGACGAACACCCCGTTCGACGAGCCCAGGTCCTGCACCACCAGCGTGCCATCGCGATAAAAGAAGTTGGCGTGGCGCGGGGACAGCAGCGGATCCTCAGCGAACAGAAGCGGCCCCTCGACCCGGCCCGCGATGTGCTCGCTGCCCGACAGGTGGTACGAGATGCCGTCGACGCCTTCACCCTTGATCACGATCAGGCGCGCTTTGCCGACCGGCTGCTCAGGCGCGCCGAAGTACATGGTCTTGCCGACGTGCGGTGCGCCGTCGGCGTCAGTCAACTTGGCGCCGCAGCGGCCGCAGAAGCGGTAATCGGCGGGCGAGGTGGCTCCACAGGAGGGACAGATGAGGTCGGACATCGCTGTCATCCTATTTCCGCTAGGGAATGTTGGCAAGCGCTCGGGTGGCGGCTTCCCGCACCGCGGGGGCGGGATCGGCGCTTTTGCGCTCGAGGATCGGGCGCGCCCGGCCGTCGCGGGCTGCGCCCAGGGCCGCACAGGCGGCCTCGCGCACGAAACCGGCCTCGTCGTCGGCGGCCGCGATCAGGGCCGGCAACGCCGAGCGCGCCACCCGGGCCTCGGCGCCGAGAGCGCGTGCGGCGGCGGCTCGCTCGGCCCAGGCGGCCGCGTGCAGATGCTCGCTCAGCTGCTGCGCGAGCGCGTCCGCGCGCGCCGGTGCCTTGGCCATGTACAGGCGCACGCTGACCGCGGCCGCTCGGGTCAGGTTGAGGTCGGGCTCGCCGAGCGCCCGCTCGATCGCGGGCTCGGCCGGCTGCGCGCCCAGCTTGGCCAGAAGGCGCATCGCGTGCAGGCGCACGCCCGGATCGCTGTGGCCGGACAGGCTGGTCAGCTCGGGCTGCAGCGAGGCCACGATCTCGGCCGCCTCGGGCGGTGCGCCCAGGGGGCCCAGCGCGATCACGGTGTCCTCGCCGTCGAGATCGCGCAGCGTGCGCAGGACCAGGTCGCGGTGCCTGCCCAGCGCCTCCTTGAGCGCCGGCTGTACGGCCCGCAGGGCCGGGCCGGGCGCGAGCTTGATCTCGGTGCGCGCCGCCTCATCGACCGCGGAAAGCTGCGCGATGAAGGCCCGGGCGTCGGGCTTGCCGCTCTCGGTGTCGAGCTCGGGGGGCGGCGGCGGGCCGCGGTGAGGCGCGCTCGAAAGCGCGTACAGAGCGGTCTCGCGCACCGGATCGCGCTTGACAAAAACCGCGCGCACGAGCGCCGGCTCGGCGCTGCGCTCGCCCAGTAGCCCGAGCGCAAACGCGGCCGCGCGCAGGGCCTCGCCCGAGCCGCTCTCGAGCAGCGCCAGCAGAGCGGGCAGGGCGCTGGCATCGCCCAGGCGCCCGAGCGCGTGCGCGCAGCCCGCTCGCACGAGGTCGTCGCGCTCGGAATCGCGCGCCAGCGCGGCCAGTTGCTGGGCCAGCTTGGGCCCGCGTTGACCGGACAGGGCGAAGCACGCGATCGCCGCCACCTCGGGCTTGCTGTCGCTGGTGGCGGCTTGCAGAAGGGCCTTCTCGGCCGCCTGATCGCGCACCCGGCCCAGGCCCCAGGCGGCGGCCGCGCGCAGCGCGACCTCCCGGTCGGCCATGAGCTTGACCAGCTGCGGGACGCTGCGCGGATCGGCCAGTCGGCCGGCGGCCAGCGTAGCTGCCACCCGCACGTCGATATCGGGCTTCTGCGGCGGATCGCCGGTCAGCGCGCCCGCGGCCAGGCGCAAGAGCGCGGGCGCAGCGGCGCGGTTGCCCAGGTAGCCCAGGATGTTCGCGGCCGCGGCCTGTCCGCGCGCGTCGGGATCCTCGAGCCCCTCGAGCAGGGGCTTGAGGCCGTGCTCGCCCAGACCGCGCAGCGCCGCCTGCGCGGCCGGATCGCCCCGGCCCGCCCGCGCCACCAGAGGGGGCGCGTAGCGCGCATACAGATCGAGCAGCACGCGCCGATAGACCGGTTTCTGAGCATGCGCGAACTCGAGCGGCCGCACCGCCTTCTCGAGCTCGCCCAGGGTGCCCATGTATTCCTCGAGATCGATGCCCTTGTGGGCGGCGTCGAGCACGACCTCGTCCTCGGGCGCGCGTGCGATCACGTCGCGCAAAAGCTGCGCCGCTTCCTTGAGCTGGCCGGCCCGGATGTAGAGCCGCGCCAGCGCGAAGTAGGCCTTCCACAGCCGCGGATTTTCGGCGAGCGCGTTGCGGTAGGAGGCGGCGGCCGCGGGCAGATCGTCCTTTTTCTCGAAAATCTCGGCCAGGCGCAGATGGGCGGCTGCGTCGTGGGGCGCCAGCTCGACCGCGCGGCGCGCGAACTGGACGGCCTCGTCGTCGTGATAGAGCAGCAGCGACAGATCCGCGATCTGCGTGTACAGCTCCTTGGCCCGCGCCGGCTTGAGCTCGGCCAGCTTGCGCAAGGTCGCGATGGCTTCGCCCAGGGCGTGCCGGCCGCGCAGCACCTGCACCAGTGCCATCAGCGCGTCCTCGTCGTCCGGCGTTGTCTTGAGCAGCTGGCGCAGCACGTGCTCGGCCTGGTCGAGCTGACCGAGCTTGGTGTAGGCCTCGGCCAAAAAGTAGCCGGCCTCGGCATCGTTGTGCGCGAAGCGGGCCAGGTAGGGCCCCAGGCGCGCCGCCAGCCGGCGCTCCTTGGCCAGAAGCGAGATGATGCGGCTGCGCGCCTCGCGCTTGAGTGGACGCGTGGCCGGATCGGTGGCCAGCTGCACCACCTTTTCCCAGGCCGCCACCGCCTCGTCGATGCGGCGCTGGCGCTCGAGCACCTGGGCGATGCCGCGCTGGATGTTGGCATCCTTGGGCGCCAGCTTGGCGGCTTTCTCGTACAGCTCGAGCGCTTCCTGGGCCATGTCGTGGTCGGCGTACAGGTCGCCCAGCCGGGCCAGGGCCTGCTCTTTCTTCGGGATCACGTTGAGCAGCTTTTTCCAGACCTCGACCGCCTTTTTCTTGTTGCCGCGCTGGAAGTGCTGCTCGCCCAGCGCCACCAGATGGCCCTCGTCGTCGGGCTCGAGCGCCACCAGGCGCTCGGCCTCCTTGAGCGCGAGGTCGGCCTCGCCGTAGCGCTCGTACAGATCGGCCAGCGCGGCGTGCACGCTGGAGTCGCCGGCAAAGCGGGCGCGCATGCGGCCCAGAAGCTCCAGACCGCGCTTCTTCTCGCCGCGCCGCAGGAGCCGCTCGGCCAGCGCAATCTGAAAGCGCGGCTCCGAGGGCGCGAGCGCGATCAGCTTCTCGTACTCGCGCAGAGCCTCGTCGTCTCGGCCCAGGCGATCGAGCAGCGCGATGAAGCGGGTGCGCGCCTCCAGCGCGCTCGGCTTCTCGGCGATGGCGCGCCGGAAGGCGGCCTCGGCCTTGTCGAGCGCCCCCAGCTCCTCGTACAGGCGCGCCAGCGTATCCCATTCGAAGAACCCCTTCTGGGTCCACTCCTTCTCGTACTGGGCAGCCAGCCCGCGCAGATCGTCGCGCCGCCGATACACGCCGATGATCTTGTCGGTCAGCTCGCGCCGCATGTAGTGCTCGCGCGAAAGCAGCGCGAGCGCCTTCTTGTAGGTGGCGACCGCTCGGTCGTCCTGGCCGGCCGCTTCCTGGGTCTCGCCGATGCGCCCCAGCACCTCGGCGCGCAGCTGCGGGTTGCCCTGCTTCTCGACGATCTTCTCGGCCCGCTCCAGCTCCTCGATCACACGGGCCTTGGGCTCGCCGTGGCGGTCGAGCGCCTCCGCGAATTCCAGGCGCAGCCGGAGGTCCTGCGGCTCCAGCGCGGTCAGCTCGTCGTAGTACTTGCGAGCGGCCGCGAAATCGCGCGCCGCCACCGCGATATCGGCCAGCACGCGCAGAAGCGGTTTGCGCGCCGGTGCCGAGCGGGTCTCGGCAAGGGCCCGCTCGTAGGCCGCACGGGCCTCCTGCTCGTGGCCCGCCTTGCGCTCGAGCGCGCCCAGGCGCGCGTCGATGGCGGCCTGCCCGGGCGGCGCCGCCTTCAAAACCGCAATGGCCTCGGCGGTCTTGCCCAGCTGCTGGGCCAGCAGGTCCGCGTACACCGCGCGCCCCTGCCAGCTCTGCTTGGCCTTGAACTTCTTGAGCAGCTCGTCGAGCGTGCGGTGTTTCTTGTACAGCTCGGTCAGCTTGCGGAGCGCGAGCGCGTCGTCGGGATCGCGGTCGAGCGCGGCCTCGTAGCGCGCCACCACACGGGCATCGAACGGGGAGCGCTTGACCTCCCAGTCATCGGGCGCCTGCGCGAGGGCGCGCGCGCTCGGGCCCAGAAGCAGGAGCATGCAGAGGGCCGCGCGCCGCATGCTCAAAGTATAGTCGCAGATGGGTCAGCCGGCGCTCTCGACTAGTGATAGCGATTGCGCCGGATCTGATCGAGCAGCTCGCCCAGCTGCGCGTTGCGCTTCTCGCGCACGAAGTCGCGCAGCAGGCGCGCGTGCAGCCGAGCAATTCCGGTCAGCCGCACGCCAGTGCCGTGAAAGTAGTCGTCGTACTGCTCGAATGCGACCTCGCCTTTGGCCCAGATCACTTCGCCCGTGCCCGGCAGCTCGAACTCGAGCTGGACGCCGGCCGGGCGGCGCTGGGGCGGCGTGATGAGCTTGTGCACGTGCAGGCCGCTCTCGCTCAGGTTGGTGGTCACGCAGCGGTGCAACCGGTCGTGCACATACTCGTTGAGGAACATCTCCAGAGGCACCCGATAGCCGAATCGACGCTCGCTCATGTAGGATATTGTACGATGTAGTCCTACGTGTAGTCAAAAAACAGGCATGCTTGAC
>DATFWX010000229.1:0-2153 GCA_035258845.1 Polyangia bacterium
GCCCACGTCGCGCGTGCGCTCGGCTGGATGACGCAGCGCGCTAAAGACGCCCTGGCGTAGCCTTTCCGCGGCTTGCGACTGGCCCACGTAGTCGAGCAGCATGGCGGCTGCCAGCATCAAAGCCGACGGGTTGGCCACGCCCTTGCCGGCGATGTCGGGTGCAGTACCATGCACAGCCTCGAAAATGGCGCAGCCGGCGCCCAGATTGGCGCCCGGCGCCAGGCCGAGGCCGCCCACCAGACCGGCCGTCAGATCGGACAGGATGTCGCCGAATAGGTTGGTGGTGACCAGGATGTCGAACCGGCTCGGATCGATCACCAGCTTCATCGCGCACGCATCGACGATCATTTCTTCGAACTGGACCTTCGGAAACTGCCGCGCCACCTGCCGGCCCACGTCGAGGAAGAGGCCGTTGGTGAACTTGAGGATGTTGGCTTTGTGGACCAGCGTCACCTTTTTGCGGCGGTGGCGGCGCGCGTATTCGAACGCATAGCGCACGATGCGCTCGGAGCCCACGCGCGTGGTGATGGCAATGGCCTCGGCCGCCGAGCGCCGCGGATCCACGTAGTGCTCGACCCCGATATACAGGTCCTCGGTGTTTTCGCGCACCACCACCAGGTCCACCGCGTCGTAGCGCGTGGGCACGCCGTCGACCGTGCGCACCGGCCGCACGTTGGCATAGAGGTCGAACTTCTGGCGCAGCGCCACATTGACCGAGCGAAAGCCCTCGCCCGAGAGCGTGGCCAGCGGCCCCTTGAGGGCGACCCTGTGGGTTTCGATCGAGCGCACAGTCTGGGCGGGCAGCGGGTCGTGGAATTTCTCGAAAGCCGACTGCCCCGCCGGCATGTCCTCCCACTCGATACGGCCGCCAGCGGCCGCGACTGCACGCACGGCTGCGTCGGCGATCTCGGGGCCGATACCGTCGCCGCGGATCAGGGTCGCGCGCAGCTTCTTGGGCATTGGATTCCTTTGTCGCTTGTATGGCGCAATCGTGTAGGGCGGCCGGGGGGCACTGTCAAGTCAGGCCCAGGAGAGCAGCCAGCTCGGCCGGCCGGTCGATCAGATGATCCGGTCCGGCGGCGGAAAGGGCGGCCCGGTCGGCGTAGCCCCAGGTCACGAGCGCGCACGGAAGGCCCGCGTTGCGCGCGGTTTCGAGGTCGACCAGGCTGTCGCCGACATAGAGAGCGCGCCCGGGTGCGATCCGGGTCAGCTCCAGGATCTTGCGCACGCGGGCCGGATCGGGCTTGCGCGGCAGGTCGGGCTCGTCGCCGATCACGACCGTCAGAAAGGGCAAGAGGCCCAGCGCGACCAGGATCTGCTTGGTGATATCGGTGCGCTTGTTGGTCGCCACCGCGAACACGATCCCGGCCCCGCGCGCGCGCTCGATCAGCTCGGCCACGCCCGGGTAGAGCCGGGTCTTGCCGACCGGGTGGTCGGCATAGTGGCGGCGGAATGCGGCCGCCACCCGCGCCTGCTCCGAATGGCCGGGCCCGCCCAGCGCGCGCTCGACCAGAACGTCGATGCCAAGTCCGATCATCGCGACCACCTGCTCGCGCAAAAGCGGCCGCCGGCCCACCTCGCACAGCGCGAGATTGAGGCAGTCGGCGATGTCGCCCGCCGAATCGATGAGCGTGCCATCGAGATCGAAGATGGCGAGGTCGAACCGCATCGGTCGGCCGAGTGTAGCAGCAACTTCCCCCTTGACGAGATTGCCAGTTTACGTTAACTGGAAGTTAGCAGGCCAAGCAGGCTGCGCAGGGAGCTCACAATGACCCCGGTCGAGGCTGCACGGTTTCTGGAAATAGGTGAAATCGCTAAGGAACTCGGTCTCTCACCACGCACCATCCGGTACTACGAGGAGCTCGGGCTGCTGGGGCCGATCCGCCGCCGCGGCGGGCGCCGCCGGGTGTATGGGAAAAGCGAGATCGAGCGCCTTCGCTTTATCGGAAAGCTCAAGCTGCTTGGCCTTTCGCTCGACGAGATCGCCGAGCTCAACCACGTCCATGCCCGAAGCTCGACCCGCGGCATGATCGAGCGCCTTCTGCCCAAGCTCGATCGGCGCCTTCACGAAATCGCCGATCGGATGCGCGAGCTGGCGGCGCTGCGCGAGGAAATCCAATCTTACCGAGGCCGCATGCAAAAGCGGCTGGAGG
>DATFWX010000230.1:0-6403 GCA_035258845.1 Polyangia bacterium
CACGGCGGATACCGTATCAGGTCGGGTCCGCGGACGAAAGCGGTGCCACCGGCCGCTCGGGCGAAGTGGCGAACACGAACAGCGCGGCCGCGCTCAGGCCCAGATCGCGCGCGAAGGTCCACCAGGTGGCCGGACGGCCGGTCGCGCCGAAGCAGCCGCACTCGATGTTGATGCCGCGCACGAGCGCCGCTCCAACCGCCAGCGCGAACAGGACCAGCAGCCAGAAGGCGGCCGCCGCAGCCGCGCGCCGCCACGCCGCCAGAACCAGCGCCAGCCCCACCACGATTTCGACGCCCGGCAGCGTGGCTGCGACCGGAGCCACCAGCGATGCGGGCAGGATGCGGTAGTTGGCGATGTCCTGCGCGAACGCATGCGGGTCGCGCAGCTTGGCCACGGCGGCCCACACGAGGAGCGCGCCCAGGCCCACGCGTACCAGGATGCGGATCCGGTCGCGCATCCCGGTCACGGTTTGCGGCACTCGTCGCAGGGGCCGGACTCGGCGGGCAGCCCGGCCGCCTGCCAGGCCCGCCAGCCGCCCGCAAGGATCCGCACATCCGGGAAGCCGCGGCGTGACAGCTCGTCGGCGGCCAGGCGAGCGTCGGTCTGCGCGTCGTCCTGACCGTACAGAATCAGCGTGCGCGCACCCGCGAGGTGGTGCAGCGACGAGGCCGCCACCTGCGCGCTCCCGAAGCAGGGCAGGTGCCACGCGCCCGCCACGTGCCCGCGGGCATATTCCTCGGGCGAACGGGTGTCGCCGAACGCGACCCCGGCCTGTCCGCGCAGCGCGGCCGCATCGCCGGCCGGGAGGGCTCCGTGCGGGCCGGCTGGGGCCGAGCACGCGCCGCCCTCGGCGACCGAATGTACGGCCACGCTCAGCCGCAAGCCCCGGCTTCCGCGCGCAAGATTGATTGCGAGCCCGAGCGCCGCACCCGCCACCACCAGCGCGGCCGCCCGCGCTAGCGTGGGCCTTCGCACAGCAGCTCCTGCTGGACCAGCCCGCTCGGCGCCTCGATGACCCAGGCCTCGGGCGGCGGGTCCAGATTCACGTCCTGTGACTTGATCTTGAGAATGACGTCCTGGTCGGCCTTGTCGCCTTGCTGGAAGCGCGAGCGCTCGGGCATGGCGATGCCCTTGATGGTGACGAAATCGTCGTGCTCGAGCCACCAGCGCCGTTTGCCGCCCGGGTCGCGCAGCTCGGCACGCTCGAGATGTCGGTACGGCTCCGACAGCTCGATCACCTCGCTCCCGCCGCCGGCGAGCGCCAGCGTCAAGACCCAGCGCTTGGCATCGCCGTTCCACGATACGCGTGCGCTCTCGTGCGGCAAAAGGGGCGCGTCACCCAGCATCGCGTGCGCGATCTGTTCGGGCGGCAGGGCCACGTGGATGATGCGCTCGACGTTGCAAGGTGCGGCCTGGCCGGTGAAGTACTTGTCGTTCTTGACGTCGAGCAGCTGAAAGCCGTCGCGTGTGACCGCGAGCGCGGCCAGCATGCCGACCTGCGTGTTGAACTCGATGCGCAGGTGGCCGTCGCGCATGACCCACATCGAGATGCGGCCTTTGAGGCGGTCGCCCTGCGTGTTGTCCCAGAACTCGACCCGGGCGTCGGCGCGCAGCGTGCGGGCGTGCTGCTGGTGGGCCCGGATGACCACCAAGAGCTCTTCGGCAGTCGGCACTCGGGGCGGCATCTTGGCCGGCCCACTACAAGTCGTGATCGCCATCACCAGGGGCAGCAGGGATCGCCAGATCATCTCCGATTTCTTAGCATGAAGTTGCACCGCGGAGAGCGCAGAGAACGCAGAGACGTTCCTCTCCCATCCCCTGCGTTCTCCGCGTTCTCTGCAGTGAATTTCCGGGCCGCTTACGGGCGGCGGGCGGAGCGGTCGGCTTCCAGCTCGCGCAACGCGTCCTCGATCTCGCGCTTGAGCTTCTCGTCGGGGGTGCCGTGCTTGAGGGCGCGCCGGTAGCTTTCGGCGGCGTGAGCGCGATCTTTGCGCGCCAGGTACACGTCGCCCAGGTGGCGCAGGATCTCGGCCTCGTCGGGCGCCAGCCGGCTGGCTTCCTCGAGCGTGTGCAGCGCGTCCTCGACCTTGCCCTGCTTGAACAGGCACCAGCCCAGGCTGTCGATGATGTAGCCGTTGCCGGGCACCAGCCCGATGGCCTGGCGCAGCAGCCGTTCGGCCTCGGTGAGCTTCTGGCCGTGCTCGGCATAGGCATAGCCGATGAAGTTGAGCGCGGACGCGCTGCGCGGGTTGACCTGCAGGAGCTTGCGCATGATCTCGATCGAACGCTGCCAGTCGCCCGCATGATCGATCACCGATCCGTACGCGTAGAGGAGCGTCTCGCTCTTGGGCCGCGCGCCCAGGGCGGCTTCGAGCCGCTTCATCGCGTGGGCGGCATCGCCCCGCTTCTCGTCAAGGTCAGCGGCCAGCGCGATCACCTCATCATCGTCGGGCCGCCGCTTGAGCGCCTGGTCGACCAGCGCCGCCGCCTCGCCCGCCTTGCCGCTGGTGCGCAAAAGCTCGGCCGCGCGCCGCACCGCTTCCGGGTAATCCTTCGACTCCGACGGCACCTTGCGATATTCGGCCAGCGCGGCCTCGCGGTTCTTGGCCTCGTCGTAGAGCGCCCCCGACAGAAGATGTCCCCGATCGAGGTCGGGCTTCTTGTGCAGAGCGGCGTCGCACAGCTCGCGCGCCCGCTCGGGCTGCTTGACCGCACGAAACAGACTCGCGATCGCGAGGTTGCGCATCGGATCCGACTCGTCGTGATCGAGCACCGCCACGATGTCGCGGGCCCCCTCGAGATCGCCCCGGCGCACCAGCAGCTCGACCAGGGGCTCGGCCACCGGCAGGTTGTCGTCGGAGCGGTCGAGCCCGTCGCGCAAAATCGCGATGGCATCGTCGAGGCGCCCGGCCGCCACCAGCACATCCGACAGCCGCGCGCGTGCGTCCGCGTGCGCCGGGTCAAGATCGAGCGCGCGCCTGAGCTCGGCGGCCGCTCCCGCCAGATCGCCCGAGCCGGCCAACGCGTTGGCGTAGTGGAAGTGGCCGTCGACCGACGCCGGGACCTTCTCGATCAGAGCGCGCAGGGTGGCGCGCGAGGCGCCCATGTCGCCGCCGTCGTACTGCACGCGCGCCAGCTCGATGTAAACGTCCTCGTTTTCGGGATCGGCCTTGACCCCGCGCTCGAGCGCGGCCAACGCGCCCTTGGCGTCCCCGCGCGCCAGCCGGAGGCTGGCCTGCACGAGATAAGCGTCGGCGTACTCGGGATCCGCCCGCAACGCCTGCGTGATCTCGAGGTCCGCCGCATCCAGACGGCCCAGCTTGACAAGCTCCTCGCCCAGACGCGTGCGCAGATCAGGTGCGTCCGGATCGCTCACGATGGCTTTCCGCAGCTCGTCGGCGGCCCGCTCGTGTTGGTCCTCGTACGCATACATCTGAGCCTGGATGTAGTGCTGGTATGCCGACGGGCTGATGTAGCGACCGAGCACGCGGCGGCCATGGATGACGCGCACCGTGCCCGGGATGATCTCATCGTGGGCGCAGCCGGATGCGAGTGCGCAGGCCAGAAGGGCCGCCGAGACTGCAGCAAGCCTCACGAGTCTTCAATCGTAACAGCAGCCTGCCGACGGGTCAAACAGAGGCCGCGCGGCTCTCGTCCAGCCCCCGCTGGACAGCTCGCCCTGCGGGCGTAAGGAAGCTAGTCCAGCCCCCGCTGGACAGCTCGCCCTGCGGGCGCAAGGAAGCTCGTCCAGCCCCCGCTGGACAGCTCGCCCTGCGGGCGTAAGGAAGCTAGTCCAGCCCCCGCTGGACAGCTCGCCCTGCGGGCGCAAGGAAGCTAGTCCAGCCCCCGCTGGACAGCTCGCCCTGCGGGCGTAAGGAAGCTCGTCCAGCCCCCGCTGGACAGCTCGCCCTGCGGGCGTAAGGAAGCTAGAGGCCCCGGCGGTACATCACGCGGCCCGCGACCATGGTCAGGAGCACTCGGGTTCGAGCAATCTGGTCGGCGGGAAGCGTGGTCGGGTCGGCCGACAAGAGCACCAGATCGGCGAGCTTTCCGGCTTCGATCGATCCCTTGTCGCGCTCGGTCCCCTCGCCGTAGGCCGAGCCCAGGGTGTAAGCCTCGAGCGCCTGCGCGGCCGAGATGCGCTCGGCGGTGCCGTAGCCGCCGTGCGTTACTGCGAGCGCAACACTCTCCAGCGGAGCCAGGGCGCGGCCGCCGCCGCCGTAGTAATCGGTACCCAGGCACAGCCGCACGCCCGCGTCGGACAGCGTCTTGAGCGGCCCCAGGTGCTCCGACTTCCATTCCCCGATCAGGGTCGCGTTCGCGCACACCACCATGCCCAGGCGCGCGATGCGCCGCGCCTCGTCGGCGCGCAGCTCGTCGGCGTGATCGATGCGGAACAGATGGGCCGCCGCCGGCGCGTTCGCGGTGCCGGTCTCGACCGCATCCAGGTATTTTCGGAGCGCGTAGCGCCCCTGAATGTGCATCACCACGCGCAGCTTGTGCTCGACCGCAAACCTGACGATATCGGCCAGCTCGCTCCGTGACAGTTGCGCCGGGTCGTCGTGGAAGAACTTGATGCCGTCGACGCGCACCCAGCTCGGCGCCGGACCGCGCCAGGTGGGCTGATAGGGCTCATTCTCGCCCAGCCGGTAGCCCAGCGGCACGAAGCGCACGTGCGCGCTCAGCTGGCCGCGCTGGCGCAGATGCTCGAACAGCGCCGGCATCTCGTCGCTGATAAGCTGCAGGCTCGTGATGCCGTCCTGGCGCGCTTGCGCCAGCAGTCGGTGCGCGGCGTCCAGGATGGCGGCCGGCCGCTGCGCCCAGGTCACGACGTCGAGCGCGGCCGCGACCAGCCGCCCGGCCACGAAACCGTGCGGCACCTCGCCGTCGAGCTTGGCGGCCATCTCGCCGCGCGAGTTGAACAGCGCGCCGTGACGGGTGACCACCAGCACCGGATGCTCGATGAAGTCGAGGTCGTGCGCGCGCGAGACCCCCATCGGCAGCTCGTTGGACTTGGCCACCACCCACGCTCCCGACGGCATGCGAGCGGCGGCCGCCCGCACCGCATCGCGCCAGCGCTCGCGGGGCAGGGCCGGGATCTCGGGTGCGTTGCCGAGCGTCGTGATGAGCCCGAAATGGACGTGGGCATCGTTGAAGCCCGGGATCACGGTGGCTCCGCGCGCGTCAATCACGGTGGCACCGCGGCGGTCGCAATCCGAGTCGCGCAGACCCACGGCTGCGATGCGCTCGCCCTCGATGGCCACGCAGCGGGCGCGCGGCGCGCGGCCGTCCATGGTCAGGACGTTGGCATGGGTTATCACGACCGCGGCGGAAAAGGCCAGCCGCAACGCCAGAATCACGAACCTATTCTAGCAGGGCTAAAGCGGAATGTTGCCGTGCTTGCGGGGCGGATTGTCCTGGCGCTTGTTGCGCAGCAGGCGCAGGGCGCCCACGATCTTGGCCCGGGTCTCGCGCGGCCGGATGATCTCGTCGAGGTAGCCCAGCTCGGCGGCCAGGTACGGATTGGCGAATTTCTCCCGGTATTCGGCGGTGTAGGCCGCGCGCGCAGCCACCGGATCCTTGGCCCGCGCCAGCTCGTCGCGGTACACGATGTTGACAGCGCCCTCGGGCCCCATGACCGCGATCTCGGCGGTCGGGTAGGCATAGTTGATGTCAGCGCGCACGTGCTTGGAGGCCATCACGTCGTAGGCGCCCCCGTAGGCCTTGCGCGTGATGATCGTGATCTTCGCAACCGTGGCCTCGACGAACGCGTAGAGCAGCTTGGCGCCGTGCTTGATGATGCCGCCGTACTCCTGCGCGGTGCCGGGTAGAAAACCCGGCACGTCGACGAACGTCACCAGCGGGACGTTGAAGCAGTCGCAGAAGCGGACGAAGCGCGCGCCCTTGACCGACGCGTCGATGTCGAGGCAGCCGGCCAGGTGATTGGGCTGGTTGGCGACGATGCCGACCGGCCGCCCGTCGAAGCGCGCAAAACCGATCACGAGGTTACGGGCCAGCTCGGGCTGCACTTCCAGAAAATGGCCGTCGTCGATCACGCGCGTGATGATGTCCTTGATGTCGTACGGCTTCATGGGGTCGGCCGGCACCAGGGTGTCGAGCGCGGGATCGGCCCGCTCGGGCTGGTCCTTGCTGGGCAGGAGCGGCGGCTCCTCGAGATTGTTCTGGGGCAGGAACGAGAGCAACTCGCGGATCAGCTCGAGGCAGCTGCGCTCGTCGCGACAGGCGAAGTGCGCCACCCCCGACCGCTCGGCATGCGTGTGCGCGCCGCCGAGCTGCTCCTTGGACACCTCCTCGTGCGTGACCGCCTTGATGACATCGGGTCCGGTGATGAACATGTACGAGCTGCGGTCGACCATGAGGATGAAATCGGTCATGGCGGGCG
>DATFWX010000231.1:0-60040 GCA_035258845.1 Polyangia bacterium
CGTCTGTTCCAGGTCGACATGGCCAAGCCGGCGCCCGCGGCGACGCTGGGCGCGGAGCCGCTGCGCGAGATCGTGGCCGGCGTGGCGCTGCTCAGGCGGCTGGCCCCGCCGGTCAGCAACGATTCGCTGCGGCGCTTCCGCGAGGCCTTCCGTGAGCGCTACGAATCGGCCGAGGTGCCGCTCACCGAGGTGCTCGACGAGGAATCCGGCATCGGTTTCGCCCGCTCCAACGCGCCCGCCGCCGAGGCCTCGCCGCTGCTCGACCGGTTGGCCTTTCCACTCGCTCCGGCCGATGATCGCTCGCCCTGGGGTCGGCGCGAGTCGGTGCTCTTACGCAAGCTCGAGCTGGCCGCGCGCACGCGGTCGCACGAGATCACGCTCGAGCAGCGCGACCTCGACCTGCTATCGACCAGCCAGCCGCCCGCGCTGCCCGACTCGTTTGCCGTCATCGCAACCGTGCATGCGGCGTCCGAGGACGCGCTGGCAGAGGGCCGGTTCCGCGTGCGCATCCACGGCATCTCCGGGCCCTCGGGAGCGAACCTTCTGGGCCGCTTCTGCCACGGCGACGAGCGGCTCACGCAGCTGGTCTGCGACTATCTGCGCGGGGAGGAGCGCCTGCGCGAGCAGGCCTTGTTCGCGGAAATTGTGCACCTGCCCGAGGGCCGGGTCGGCAACGTCCTTCTGCGTCCGCTGCTGCGCGCGCACGAGCTGGTCTATCTGGGCGCCTCGGGCGCGCCGCGCGACCGGCAGATCCCGCTGTCGGACCTTCTGGTGTCGGTGCAGGGCGAGCGCATCACGCTGCGCTCGCGCAAGCTGGGCCGCGAGATCATTCCGCGCCTGACCACCGCCCACAACTTCGCCAACCCGCGCAGCCTGGGCGCGTATCGTTTTCTGTGCGCCCTGCAGAGCCAGGGCGTTGCCGCTGGGATGGGCTTTTACTGGGGGGTGCTCGAAAGCGCATCCTTCCTGCCCCGCGTCGTGACCACCGGCCGCCTGGTGCTGGCGCGGGCCCGCTGGCGGGTCGGTCGCGAGCACCTAGAGCCGCTCGCAAAGGCCAAGGGCGCCGCGCAGTTTCAGGCCGCGCAGGAGATGCGGGCGGCGCTCGCGCTGCCGCGCTTCGTCGGGGTCGAGGACAGCGACAACGTGCTGCCGATCGATTTCGACAACGTGCTCAGCGTCGAAACCTTCGTGCACCTGGTCAAACGGCGTCGGGAGGCCATTTTGACCGAGATGTTGCCGGGACCCGACGAGCTGTGCGCGCGTGGTCCCGAGGGCCGCTTTGTGCACGAGCTGGTGATCCCGTTCGTGCGCGCGCCGGCCCAGGCCAGGGCGCAGCCGGCCGCGAGCTCCCAGCGCGCGGCGCCCAGCCAGATCGCGCGCGTGCGCTCGCTCGGCTCCGAGTGGCTGTTCGCCAAGCTGTACGGCGGCGCCTCCGCGCTCGACGAAGTGCTGCGCCAGGTGGTGGCGCCCGTGGTCGCGCGCGCGAGCGCGGCCGGAGACATCGACGGCTGGTTCTTCATCCGCTACGGCGATCCGGAGTGGCACCTGCGCCTGCGCCTGCACGGGCGTCCCGAGCGGCTGCACGCCCAGGTGCTGCCGGTTCTGCAGGCGGCCGCGGCTCCGCTGCTCGGCGACGGCCGACTGTGGCGCCTGCAGCTCGACACCTACCAGCGCGAGATCGAGCGCTACGGCGGCCCCGAAGGCATGCTTCTGGCCGAGCGACTGTTCCATGCCGACAGCGCGGCCGTGCTCGCGATCGTCGAGCTTTTGTCGGGCGACGAGGGCGCCGAGGCCCGCTGGCGGTTGACGCTGCGCGGAATCGACCTGCTTTTGCGCGACCTCGGGCTCGACCTCGAGGCCAAGCGCACCCTGCTGAGGGGCATCCGGCAGTCGTACGGCGAAGAGTTCAGCGTCAACCTCCCGTTCGAACGGCAACTGGGCGACAAGTTCCGCAAGCTGCGAGCCGACCTGGAGGCGCTGCTCGAGCCCAGTCCGCCCGCCGAGCATCCGCTCGCGCCCGGCTTCGCGCTGCTCGAGGAGCGGTCGGTGCGGCAGGCTCCCATCATCGCAGCTCTGCGCGCGTCGGATCAGGAGGGCCGGCTGACCACACCGATTCCGCAGCTTGCGAGCAGCTTCGTTCACATGCACGCCAACCGGCTCCTGCGCGCGGCGGCGCGCGCTCAGGAGCTGGTGCTGTACGATTTTCTGGCGCGCCTGTACGACTCGCAGGTCGCGCGCAAGAAAAAGGCGGGAAGTTGAGTGTGACGCGTGGCGGAGAGGGGGGGATTCGAACCCCCGAAACGAGGTTTCGGCCCCGTTTAACGGTTTAGCAAACCGCCGCCTTCGGCCTCTCGGCCACCTCTCCAAGACGCTGCTGCGGAGGAGGAGGGATTCGAACCCCCGTCCCCTTTCGGGAAAGCGGTTTTCAAGACCGCCGCCTTAAACCGCTCGGCCACTCCTCCTGACTAGACGAATCCAGCTTTTACGCGACGCCGCGCGGCCAGTCAAGCTACCGCCCGTAGGAGAGCTTGGGATACCAGTCGCTGCCGCGGCCCTCGGGCGTCAGATCGAGCAGGTTCCAGAGCGGCCAGATCAGATCGACATGCCGCGTGTCCTTCGAGGACTCGGGGGCGTACAGCATCTCGGTGCTGTAGAAGTGGTGCACCCGGCCTGCCACCCGCCGGAACACATTGAGCGCGGGCAGCTGGCTGTCGCCGTCCTCGGCGTGGTAGTCGCGGTTGTAGGTGTTGCCAGCCGAGGACAAAAGGCGCAGGTTGCGCCAGCCGCGCTCGCGTGCGAATTCGCGGATGCGCGCGCTGGGCGATTTCGCGGCCACGACCAGGTTGGCGCGCTGCGTGACGTGGGGCGCCTGGCCGTCGAGGCCGTCGAGGATCGAGGTGCACATCGGGCACGGGCGGGCCATCTTGGGCCCGTACATGAAGCTGTAGATGATGAGGCTATCCTTCCCGCCCTCGAATAGCTCGGACAGTCGGACCGGCTTGGCATCGGCCTGCTCGAACAGGTAGTCTTCCGGGACCACACCGCCGAGCGGGAGTCGACGCCTGTGCGCCGCCACCTGCTCAACCTGATTGATCAGCGTCAGCTCGGCTCGCAGCAGCTCGTCGCGGGCCGCACGGTACTCGACACTCTCGCCAGGAAAACGCACCGAATGCATGTCTCACCTCCTGTGAGCTCGGCCGCAGATGCTATCATGAGAAACCTAACGCCCAGCGGTTTCGCGGGTCTTTCCGTAGGATGGGTGTTCAGGAACTGGCCTTGCGCCCCCCCTTCGCAGGCTCCGAGGAGCAGGTCACGCCGCACGACGAAGACGCGGCGCTGGTCGACCGCTACCGGGCCGGCGAACCGGCGGCATTCGAGCAGTTGGTTCGTAAGTATCAGCGATCCATCTATTTTTTGATGGCTCGGCAGGTTGGCGATCGCGACGAGGCGGCCGAGCTGACGCAACGTGCGTTCATCAAGGCCATGCAGGGCCTGGCCGGCTTTCGCGGGGCCGCGCAGTTTCGCACCTGGCTGTACCGGATTGCGGTCAATCTCGGGCTCAACTATCTGCGCGACCACGCCAAGTTTGCGCGCGAGGAGTCGCTGGAGGCGCGCGCCAGCGCGGGCCCGCCCGCGGTCGATCAGCTGGTGGCGGCCGAGGACGCGCGGCGCCTGCGCGCGGCGGTCACTCGGCTGCCGCGCAAGCAGCGCCTCACGCTCGAGCTGCGCGTCTATGAGGATCTGTCGTTTCGCGAGGTGGCCCAGATCCTCGGCACCAGCGAAGGCGCGGCCAAAGTGAATTACCATTATGCGGTCAAGCGGCTGAAGCAGCTGTTGGGAGAAGAGTCATGAAGGACCTGGAGACGCGACTGCGCGAGCAGGCCGAGCAGATGCGCCGGGAGTCGGACCCCGGCGATCTTTTCTGGGCGCGCTTTCCGGCGCAGGTGGGACAGGCGCTCGAGCGGGCCGAGATCGGGCGCGCGCGGCGCCGGGTGTGGCTGCGCCGGAGCAGCGTTGCGCTGGGCGCGCTGGCGATGGCCGCAGCCGCGCTGCTGCTGGTCACGCGGGTGCGCCGGCCGACCGGCGAGGGGCCGCTCATGCCGACCGAGCTCGTGATCGAACCGGCCTCGATCGACGAGGCGCCCTATCTGCTCGAGGATGCGGCCCTGGAGCGGCTGGCGCGCGAGCTGGACACGTTCCGGGTGGGCGAAGAGTCGCTGGCCGACGAGCTGCCGCTGGAGTCGCTGCTCGATCACATGGATGACAACCAGCTGCGCGATCTGGCCAAACGGCTGCACCGGAGCTGAACGAGAAGCAGGAGGAGCGAGATGCGAGCCATCACCATGGCGGCCCTGATCGGCCTCGGCGTGAGCGCGGGCGCGGGCGGGCGTGCGAGCGCGGGCGCGGGCGGGCGTGCGAGCGCGGGCGAGCGTGCGGTCGCGAGCGCGCAGGGGCGACGGCAGCCGCTGCCGCCGGGGCCTCCCGGGCCGCCGCCCCCGCCACCCGGTGCGGGCGCGGTGCGCAAGCAGGTCAACGAGCGCATCCGCATGATGCGCATGTGGAAGCTGACCGAGGCCTTGAGCCTCGACGAGGCGACCGCGCAGCGCTTTTTCCCGATTCTCAACAAGTTCGACGAGAAGGTGGCACCGCTGCACCGTCAGCAGGGCGAGATCATCATGCGCCTGCGCGCCGAGATCGAGTCGGGGCGCCCCGATCCGGTGCGGTTGAGCAAGGGCATCGACGACCTTTTGGGATTGCGCAAGCAGGTCGCGGCGCTGGAGGATGAACGGATCCGCGAGGTGCGCCGGGTGCTTTCGCCCACCCAGCAGGCCAAGCTGGTGCTGCTCTTGCCCAAGATCGAGCGCGAGCTGCGTCGCTCGGTGCGGCGCGCGATGAATCTGCCCCCCGAAGAAGATTAGCCGCACTCCATCGGCCGGAGCCGGGCCGCACCGTAGCCCGTCGCCTTTCCGCCGTGTTACACTGGAGGGCCGAGAAGCGTCGATGAAGATCAGCTGCGAGAAGTGCTCCGCACCCTACGAAATCGAAGACACCCGCATTCCCCCATCCGGCTTTATCATGAAGTGCCCGGCCTGCCTGCACTCGTTCAAAGTGAGCCGGCTCATTCCGCCCCCGGCCGCGCCGCCGCCGCAACCGGCCGGGGCGGCCCACGGCCTGGGTACTCTGCCGGCGCCGCCGGGCGTGGGCCCCAACCGGTATCACGTACGGCGGCGCACCGGCAAGACCTTTGGCCCGTTCGTGGAAAACGCCATCACCACCATGCTCCAGAACGGCAAGCTCGACGGCGACGAGCAGGTCTCGCTCGACGGCACGAGCTGGCAGCCGCTCAGCGCGGTGCCCGCGTTTGCACGCTTTGCCAAGGCCGCGGGCACGCCGCCCGCGCGACCGCCCTCGCCGCCGCCTTCGCCGCCCCTCGCGCCACCGCCCTCGCCGGCGCCCGCGCGACCGCCCTCGCCACCGCGACCCGCCTCGGCGCTCGACGATCTTCCGGTCGCCAAGGGCTCCGGACCCGCGGGCATCATCGACCTGCCCGCCCCCAAGCGGCCGGTGGCGCCTGCCAAGCCGGCCGCTCCGGCCGCGCCGGTCGCATCCGCCGCGCCACCGCCCCCAGCCGCGCCTGCTGCGGCCCCGCCGGAGCGCGCGCCCGGACCCGCCGGCATCATCGATCTGCCCGCCCCCAAGCGGCCGGTCGGTGCGATGCCCGGTGGCGCCCTGCCCGGCGGCATCGTCGATTTGCCCGCCCCCAAGGGCCCGGTCGCCGCCGTCCCCCCGCCGCCCCCGCCCCCGGTGCGACGGCCGGCTTCTCCGGCGCCGCCGGCTGCGTCGCCAACCGGGCTCGGGATTACCGATCTGCCGGCGCCCAAGCGGCCGGCTGGTCCCGCGCGCCCGCCCGCAGCAGCCGGGAATCGGCCGCCGGCGCTCCCTGCAGCCGCGTCGGCCCGGCCCGATGGACCCATCGGGATTGTCGATCTGCCCGCGCCCAAGGGCGCGGCCGTACCGCCGCCTCCACCCGGAGGCGTGGTCGACCTTCCGACCCCGAAACGCGCCGCGGGCATCGTCGATCTGCCCACGCCCAAGCGTTCGGCCGAGGTGGTCGATCTGCCCGCGCCCAAGCATGCCAGCGACGGCGGCCTCGACGACTTCGACCTCGCCCCGGCGTCTGGCCAGCGCGACGCAGATGGCCTCGACCTGGGCGAGGTCGGCCTGCCGGCACCCAAGCACGCGCACGAGCCGCCGCCACCGCATGAGCAGGATCTGCTCATGCCCAGGTACACGCCCGAGGAGGATACCAGCGGCGAGGCGGCCATCATCACCGAGCCGGGTCTACCCGACATGGGCAACCTCGACCTGCTCACGCCCAAAAGCGGCGCCAGCGAGCGCGCGGCTCAGCTGCATGTCGATCTGGACGCGGTGGAAGCGCCGGCCAGCGATGGCGTGCTGCCCGAGTTCCCGCTCGGTCAGCCGCTCGGGGCGCCCGCCTACGAGGCGCCCCCGCAGCCGCAGGAGCAGGCCCCGACGCCCGCCCGCGGGAGTGGCAAGAGCGCCGCCCGGGTGCAGCCGCGCCCACGTCCGCCTGAGCCCGTCGTCGCGCGCGTGCCCGGCCGGCGCCGGCTGGTGATTGCGCTGGGCGCGCTGGGCGCTCTCGTGCTCGCGGGCGGTGCGGTCGGTGTGTTCACGCTCGGCGTGGGCGCGGGCGGCCGCATCGACGCCGCGGCGCTGGCCCGGCTGCGTGCCGAGATCGCGGACGACAACTACGCCAGCTACCTGCGGGTCGGGCAGCGCCTGAAGTCGGCCGCGCAAGGCAACCCCAAAGCGGTCGTCGAGCGCTCCATGGCGGCCGAGGCGCTGGCACTGGCCGTGATCGCGCACCGTGGCGCGGCCCAGCACCTGACCACCGCCAGCCAGCTGCTGGCCGAGATCGACCGATCGAACGATTCCAATTCGGAGCTGATCAAGGCGCGCGCGGCAGTAGCCATCGCGAGCGGCAAGCCGCAGGAAGCCGAGGCGCGCTTGACCCAGCTCCTGGGCGCGGGCCAGAAGTCGGCGGCCGATGCCCTGGGCACGCTGCTCCTGGGCTGGGCGCAGCTGCGTGGAAATCGTTCGCAGCCGGCCGAGACCTCGTTCCAGGCCGCCTTCAAGCTGGATCCGAAGCTGGCCGGCGCCGCCTACGGGATGGCGCTGTGCCGCCAGCGTGCCAATGACCCCGAGGGCGTGCGAGCGTGGCTGCAAAAAGCGCTGCAGGCCGCTCCCGGTCACTTCGCAGCCGGTCTGTGGGCGCTGACTCCGGGCGGCAGCGAGGACGCCATCCAGGGCCTCATCCAGGCCCACGGCGGCAAGGCCTCGCCGCCCGAGTTGGCCGACGCGTGGGGACAGATTGGGCAGCTCCAGCTCTTGCAGGAGCGGTTCGACGATGCCGAGGCTTCCTTCAAGCGCGCGCTGGGCGCCGACGCCAGCTCGCGGGCGGCCGAGATTGGGCTGGGCGTGACCTACTATCGGCTGGGCCGCTACCCCGAATCGCGCGAGCGGCTCGACAGCGCGCACAAGGCGGATCCGAACGACGTCGACGCCGCGCTCGCGCTGGCCAAAACCGAGCTCGCGCTCGGCCACCCGTTCGCGACCCAGGAGCTGCTCGAGGCCGCAGGCAAGATCGCGCCCCAGGATGCCCGCATCAAGCTGGTCCAGGGTAGCCTCGAGGAATCGCTCGACCGTCCGGGTGCCCAGGAGCGCGCGGCGGTCCTGTACAAGAAGGCCATCGACCTGGATCCGAAGCTGGTCGAGGCCTACGAGGCGCTGGCGCAGCAGGCGCTGCGCGTGGGCCGGTCCGACCAGGCGCAGGCGCTGGCTTCGGACGCCACCCAGGCCGCGGGCGACACCGCACCGGTGCACAACCTGCAAGGCACGGTACTGCTGGCCCTGGCGCAGCCACAAAAGGCGATGAACGAGTTCCGGGCGGCGCTCGACAAGGCGCCCAACAGTCTGTCGGCGCGCTTCAACCTGGCGGCCGCGCTGGAAGCCCAGAACAAGTCCGAAGCCGCCCTGGCCGAGCTGGAGAAGATCCGGGCCAAGGTGCCCTCGTATCCCGGCCTGTCGCAGAAGCTGGGCACGCTCTATCAGGCGCTGGGCCGGACCGAGGACGCTCGCAAGGCCTACGAAGATGCGCTCAAGATGCCCAACGCGACCATCCCACTCAAATTCGCGGCCGCCAGCTTCTTCTACACCTGCAAGCAGTGCGAGCGCGCGCGCGAAGTGGCCGACCAGATCAACAATGAGGATCCACGCAACGGGGATGCGATCGAGCTTCTGGCCAAGATCTGGGAATGCCAGGGCCGCATGAACGAGGCCCTGCAGAACATCAAGCACGCCATTGACGTCAGTGACAAACCGCAGTACCACCTGACCCGCGCCAAGATGCTGGAGCGCCTGGACAAGGGGCAGGATGCGCTGGCCGAGTACGAGATCGCAGCGAGCCGCGGGCACCTGCCCGACGCCTATGTGGGCCGCGCGCGGCTGAACCTGAACTTCGGCGCCAACAAGGAGGCGCTGCACGACCTCGACCTGGCGCTCAAGCTCGACAAGACGCGCGCGGATGCGTATGCGCTGCAGGGCCGGGCGCTTCTGAACCTGCAGCAGTTCAAGGGCGCCGAATCCAAGCTGCAAGCCGCCACCAAGATCGAGCCCAAGGACGCCAGCGCACACTACTGGCTGGCCGAGGCGTGCGCGGGCGCCAACGATTTTACCTGCGCCGGGACGCACTACCGCGAGGCCACGCGCCTCGGGCTGAGCGGCGAGGCTCAGGGCGACGCCTACTACAAGCTCGGCATGTACGAGCGCTCGCACGGCAGCCAGAGCGGCGCCCGGGCGGCTTTCACCAAGTGCATCGAGGTCGGCACCGCACTTCAGAAAACCAACTGCGGCCGCGAGCTGCAGTCCCTGGGCGGCTACAAGGAGTGAGCTTGAAAGATGAGCTGGTGTCCCTGCTGCCGAAGCGGCTGCGCAAGCTCGTGCGGACTGCAGAGGTGGCGGCGCGCGGAGTGTCGGTGATTCGAAAAACCGGTACGCTGGGTGCGTTCCGGCCGCGCGGCATTGCGCAGTTTGCGCGCTCGGTGCGCGACAACGGACGGCCGGGGCCCCAGCAGCTGGTGCGTCTGTACGCATTCAACACGCCCGACAAGGTGGCGGTGGTGTTCAGGGACGAGCGCTTCACCTACGGTGAGCTCGACCAGCGCATCGCCCGGCTGGCGCACGCGCTGCACGGGCTCGGCATCGGGCCCGGCGCGGCGGTGGCGGTCATGCTGCGCAACTGCCATCAGTACCTGGAGGCCCAGTGCGCGGTCGCCCATCTGGGCGCAACCATCGTGCAGGTGGGCTATCGGCTCAAGGCGGGCGAGGTGGCCTACATCCTCGAGAACAGCCAATCCAAGGCGTTCCTCTATGGCAGTGAGTTCGGCGAGGTGGCAGCGGCGGCGGCGCGCGAGGCGAACACCATCGCGCCCGAGGCCATGATCGACGTGGGCGCGCGCTACCAGGACCTGCTCGAGCGCGTGGGCCCGGTCGACGGCCCGCCGGTCGTAGGAACCGAAGGGATGAGCGGGCTCATGGTGTACACCTCGGGCACCACCGGCAAGCCCAAGGGCGCCCTGCGCGACCTGCGGCGGACCGGCCTCGAGCCAGCGCTCGATCTGATGCGCCAGCTGCCAATTTCGCACGACGACCGGCATCTGGTGGTGTGCCCGCTCTATCACAGCGCGGCCCCCGCGTTCATGCTGCCGGTGATGACGCTGGGCGGCACCGTCGTCATCCTCGAGCACTTCGACCCCGAGGAAGTGTTGCGCGTGATCGAGTTCGAGCGCATCACGTCGTCGATGATGGTGCCGACCATGTACGCGCGCATCGTCAATCTGCCGTCCCAGACTCTGCGCAAGTACGACACCTCGTCGCTCAAGTGGCTGATGTCGGGCGCGGCGCCGTTGCCGACCCAGCTGGCGGGGCGGATCGAGGAGGTGCTCGGGCCCATCCTGTACAACTTCTACGGCGCCACCGAGACCGGCTACGTGACGCTGGCGCTGCCAGGCGAGCACACGGCGCGGCCGGGCACCATCGGGCGCGCCCTGGCCGGCACCGAGATCCGCCTGCTCGACGAGGCCGGCCACGACGTGCCGGCCGGCGAGGTGGGCGAGCTGTGGGTGCGCAGCTCCATGCTGGTCGACGGGTACTACCGCAACCAGGAAGCCACCGAGAAGTCGCGGCGTGAGGGCTTCTTCACGGTGGGCGATCTGGCGCGGCGCGACGCCGACGGCTACTACTACCTGGCCGATCGCAAGATCGACATGGTGATCTCGGGCGGCGTCAACATCTATCCGCTCGAGATCGAGCAGCACCTGCTCAAGCATCCGGCCGTGCTCGACTGTGCGGTCATCGGCGTGCCCGATGCGGAGTGGGGCGAGTCGCTGTGCGCGTTCGTGGTGCTGCGGCCCCGCGCGAGCGCAACCGCCGACGAGCTGCGCGCCTGGGTCAAGGGCGAGCTGGCCGATTACAAGAAGCCCAAGCATGTCCTGTTCACCGACGTGCTCCCGCGCACACCAACCGGCAAAGTGCTCAAGCGCGAGCTGCGGGAGCAGGCCGCCAAGACAATCGTGTGCGGCTAGCTTCACCACAGAGAACACGGAGAACACAGAGGATCGGATAGGCGTACGGGATCGGCCGTCATGGCTCGAGCCGGAGCCTTTTTCTTTCTCCGTGTTCTCTGTGTTCTCTGTGGTTAACTTTCTTGGATGTTGCTTGCCCTGATGGGCGCTGCGGCGCTGGTGGGGACCGCGAAGCTGCCGGCCGACGCGCCGGTCTACCTGGTCATCCGGCCCGGCCAGCTCGCCGACGACATGGCTCTGCTCAACCTGGCCGCGCGCACGCAGCCCGACGTGGCCGCGGTCGAGGACGCGCTGCGCGACACGCTCGGCTTCGACCTGTTCCGGCGCGCCGACTGGGTGCGCATCGGCATCGATCCCGAGACCCCGGTTGCGGCCGCTCTTCTGCGCACCGATCCGGCCGAGCTCGATCGGCTCGCCGCAGCGCTGGGCGCGGGCCGCAAACCGACCCCGTCCGCGATCGCCCTGCGTCATCGCTTGATCGCACGCGTGGCCGACCAGACCAAGTGGAAGACCTTTCTCGGCAACCTTGCGCGCGCGCCCTGGGGCTCGCAGGTGCGGGCCCAGCTCGACGGCGATCTGGCCGTGGTGGATTTCGTAACCCTGCCCGGGACGGGGCCGCTCAAGCCGGCGCCCCCGGCGGCGCCGCGCGCGCTTGGCTTCGTGCCCGATCGCGGTGCGGCGCGGCTGCTCGGCGACGCGCCGCTGTCGGCCTATGTCGCCTTCGACCGGCTGCCCGCGCTCATGCGCGCCCAGCTCCTCATCAAGGCCGCGGGCGCGATCGGGCTGGCCAGGCCTCGCTCGCGCGCCCGGATCGGCCAGGCTGTAGTCAAAGAGGCACGCGAGTGCGCCGACAGCTGGGGCAAGACTGGCGGCGCGCTCTTCGACGATTTCGCCATCGCCGGCCGGGTCGGCCTGGGCGCCTGGGAGGGGCACAGCGCCTGGGGCCTGTCGGCGCTCGGCAAGCTGGGGCTGGCCACATCCGCGGTCGATGACGGCGTGCTCGACGTGAAATCGCTCAAGGATCCGTTGGTGGTCGGACAGCTGTTCGTGCCCGCGGCGGCCTGGCGGGCGGTGCCGCGCATGGGCGTGCTGCGGGATCTGGCCTACGCCAGCCGCAGCATGGAGCAGTGCGGGGACGTGGCGGGCGCGCTGGCCGCGCTGCGCTTCTGGCCCCAGCTGGCCGCGTTCGCGCTGGACGAGGCGAGCCGGGATGCGCAGACCGGCCCGCTGGTCAGCGCCGCCCGCAACGCCGTGCTGGTGGTGCGCGATCTGCGCGACCCGCGCGATCTCGATCTCGAGGGTAGCCTCGCGGTCACGCTCGACCTGCCGGCCGGAAGCCCGGCCGAGCAGCGGCTGTGTCCGTCGCCGCGCAAGAGCAAGCAGAACGGCCGCGAGCTGACCTTGTGCGCGGCGCCGACCGCGAGCTCCAAGCGCGAGCAGCTGGCCTGGGAGACCCTGCCCGGGGGGACCCGCCTTCTGGCCTGGCTCAGCGACGGCAAGGCACTCGACTGGTGGACCGGCCTCCGGCGCGGCGCGCCGCAGCCCCATCCCAGCCTTCTGGCCAGCTTTCGCATGAGCCTCTCGAAGCTGTTTGCGGCCGCCGGCCGCGAGCTCGACCCGATGGCGCGGGCGCTCATCGGCTCGCTGGTGCAGCAGCGCCAGTTCGTACACGTGGTCGTGCGCGCCGACGGCGATCTCCTGCGTGGCGATCTTCGGCTAGACTCCACTCCGTGAGCGCGCGCCACATCGTCCTCGGCACGGCCGGGCACATCGATCACGGCAAGACCACCCTGGTCAAGGCGCTCACCGGCATCGATACCGACCGGCTCAAGGAAGCGAAGGAGCGCGGCATCACGATCGAGCTCGGCTTCGCGTATCTCGACCTGCCACCCTGGCGGTTCGGCGTGGTCGACGTGCCGGGTCACGAGCGCTTCGTCAAGACCATGGTGGCGGGCGCGGCCGGCATCGATCTGGTCATGCTGGTCATCGCGGCCGACGAGGGCGTGATGCCGCAGACGCGCGAGCACCTCGACATCTGCAGCCTCCTGGGTGTCCAGCGCGGCCTGGTCGCGCTGACCAAGATGGACCTGGTCGATAGCGACTGGCTGGCTCTGGTGAGCGAGGACATTCGCGCGCGGCTGGCGGGAACGTTTCTCGAGCAGGCGCCCATCATCCCGTGCTCTGCCACCAGCGGCCAGGGCCTGGACGCGCTGCGCGCGGCCATCGCCAAGCTGGCGCCCGAGGTGCCGGGCAAGGATCCCGAGGGGCTGTTCCGGCTGCCGCTCGACCGGGTGTTCACCATGCACGGCTTCGGCACCGTCGTGACCGGCACCCTGGCCTCGGGCCGCCTGCGCGAAAGCGATGACGTGATCGCGCTGCCGGGGCGGGCGGCCGGGAAGATCCGCGGTCTCCAGGTACACGGCCAACCCCACAAAGAAGCGCTGGCCGGCCAGCGCGTGGCGGCCAATCTGCAGGGCGTCGATCGGGAGGCGGTCGTGCGCGGCGAGGTGCTCACGCACCCGGGCCTGCTGCAGGCGACCACGGTGGTCGATGCCGAGCTGCGCTATCTCCGGGTCAGCCGCACTGCGCTGCCGCGCCGCACGCGCCTGCTCTTTCACGCCGGCACCACGCAGGTGATGGCGCAGTCGATCCTGCTCGACCGCAGCGAGCTCGCGCCCGGCGAGAGCGCGCTCGTGCAGCTGCAGCTCGAGGCCCCGGTGGTGCTGCTGCCGGGCGACCGCTACATCGTGCGCGGGTTCCGGCCGCTCGAGGACTATGGCACCACCGTGGGCGGCGGGGCGGTTGTGCGCGTGCAGGGGCCGCGACGGCGGCGCGGCAGCCCGGAGGTGGTTGCGGTCCTGCGCCGCATGGCGGCGGCCGGGCTCGAGGAACGGGTCGAGCTGGAGCTGGCCGAAGCCGGCGTGAGCGGGCGGGCGCGCGGCGACCTGCAGATGCGCCTGGGCGCCACCCCGCGCCAGGTCGATGCGGCGCTCGGCAAGCTGCAGAGCGCGCGCCGGGTGGTGCGGTTCGGGGAGGAGCGGGGGACGCTCATTCACGCCGCCGAGCTGGCGCGCCTGCGCGAGCTTACGCGCGAGCACATCGCCGCCTTTCACAAGGAGAATCCGCTGCGCGAAGGGATCTCGCGCGAGGAGCTGCGCAAGAAGCTGCCGGGCCAGGTGGGCGCGCGCCTTCTGCACGTGGTGCTGGAGGCGTTGATTGCGGACGGCGCCATCCACGCGGACAAGGATCTGGTCCGCAGTGCGAGTCACCAATCGGGCGCGGCCGCGGGCTCGCTGCGCGAGCGTGTGCTCGAGCGCTACCGCGCGGCCGGGCTGGCGCCGCCGCGCACGGCCGAGATCCCGACGCTGCTCGGAGTGCCGCCCAAGGACACGACCGACGTCCTCGCGCTGATGATCCGCGAGGGGGCGCTGGTGCGGGTGACCCCGGAGCTCCTGTTTGCACGCGCCACCATCGACGAGCTGCGCGCGCGGCTGCTCCAGCACCTCGAGCGCCACGGCCAGATCGACGCCCAGCAGTTCAAGGACCTGACCGGTCAGTCGCGCAAGTTCTCGATCCCGCTCGGCGAGTATTTCGACGCCCAGAAGCTGACCACGCGCGTGGGCGATCTGCGCAAGCTGCGCAGATAGCACATCAGAATCGGTATTCCGAGGCCACCCCGAGGAAGAAGGCGTCGTGGAACCCGCCCTCGAAGCGCACACGCGCCTTCGGGTGCACCTGCCACACCAGGCCGATGAGCAGGTTCACGATCGGCACCACCGGCGGCTTGTTGTCGTCGACGAACTGGGCGGGCGCGCTCGCTGAGTCGTCGTGCACGTTGGGCGGCGCCTTGTGCGCGTCCAGCTCGGCCTGCGTGCACGGTCCCTGCGCGCACACGATCGGGTAGCACCGGGTCACATCGCCCGGGCTGGTCACGCAACCGGGCGTCCCGTCCGAGATGCGCAGGATGTCGCCGGGCACGAACCCGATGCCCACGCCGGCCCCGTACTCGAGCAGGAAGGTCTCGGTGAAGGGGTGGTGCCAGATGAACGACACGTCAAACGAGATGATCTTGAGCCCTTTGAACTGCAGGAAGTCGGTGTCGGTCGAGGCCGGGTGGTTGTTGCCCAGCCAGTTGCCGTCGCTGGGCGACATGAACGAGAAATCCAGCGACACCACGATGTCGAGGTTCTCCTTGCGGCGCACGTATTCGCCCGCGAACGAGACGCTGTTGAGCGGAACGTTCTGCTGCGTGAACGCGCCCAGGAACCAACCGGGCACCGTGATGTAACGCAGGCGCAGGCCCGCCGAGTGGGTGACCGCGCCCGGCGCCACCTCCTCGGACACGCGCGCGCTCGGCGGGGGCGCCTCTTGTGCTGCCGGCGCGACGGCTGGCGGGGGCGCGGCCGGCCTGGTCGTGGTCTCGGGCACCGGCGGCGCAGGCGCGGGTGCAGCCGGAGGCGGGAGGGCAGGCGGGGGCGTGGACGCCGGTGGCAACGGTGCGGCCGGCGTGGTCGTGGTCTCGGCCGGCGGCGCGCCCTTCTTCTTCTTGGTTTTCTTTTCCTGCTTCTTGCCCTTTTTGGGCGTGGCCTCGGGCGCCGGCTCGGCCGACGGTGCCTTCTGCGCGGCCGGCGCGGGCGCGGGCGCAGGCGCCGGCGGGGGTGGGGGCGGCGGCGGCTTCTTGTGCTTGCCCGGCACCTCCTCGTCGACCTGCTGCTGCCCGAGTGCGACGTTCGTCCCAGCGAAGCCAAGCCCCAGAGCCAGTGCAAGTGCAGGTGCGAGTCGCGGCATGGCGCGCATTATAGCGATCTGCTGGTGCGCCAGCGCACAGAAAACTACAGCGGTTCCGGCCTCGGTTCCAAGCTTGTAGGTCCCCGGGGTCCCTCATATAATTCGCACGTGCGCGCTTGCCCGGAGTGTCATACTCCATATCCGGACGACCAGGCGATCTGCCCGCTCGACGGACAGGACCTCGCTGCCGGCAAACCGGGCGCGCCCGCGCTGGCCGCGACCGTGCCCACGCGCGATGAGCGTTCGCCGGCGCCGTCCCCGATCGCGTCGGCGCGCCGTCTCGCCAGCGCAGCCGCAGCACCGCGCTCGATCTCGGTGCCCATCGTCATCAGCGACGACGGCGAAGGCGAGATCCTGGGCCAGACGCTGGGCAGCTTCCGCGTGCTGTCGATTCTGGGCAAGGGCGGCATGGGCCGGGTCTATCTGGCCGAGCACATCAAGCTGGGCCGGCGGGTGGCGCTCAAGGTCCTGCGCCCCGAGTTCTCGGTCAAGCGCGACGCGGTAGGCCGCTTCTTCCAGGAAGCCAAGGCGGTCAGCCGCATCCGCCACAAGAACATCGTCGACGTCACCGACTTCGTGGAAGCCCCCGACGGCATCACCTTCATCGTCATGGAGCTGCTCGAGGGCATCACGCTGGGCGAGAAGTTCCGACGTCACCTCGAGACCCCTCTGCGCGAGGCCCTCGAGATCGGGATCCAGGTGTGCGATGGCCTCGATGCCGCGCATCGCGAAGGCATCATTCACCGCGATCTCAAGCCCGACAACATTTTCCTGGCCGCCAGCGGCTCCAGTGGCGGCGACAGCTGGGTCAAGCTGCTCGACTTCGGCGTGGCCAAGTTGATGGGCGAGGCCGACGCGGGCTGGCAGACCATGCAGGGCTCGGTCGTGGGCACGCCCGCCTACATGTCGCCCGAGCAGGCAGCCGGCATCGCGTGCGATCATCGTGCCGACCTGTACTCGCTCGGCACCATCCTGTACGAGATGCTCACCGGCCGCCGCGTGTTCGAGGCCAAGTCGTTCGGCGAGTTCGTGCTCAAGCACATGAGCCACGACCCGATACCGCCGCGCGAGATCAAGGGCGCCCCGCCGCTGCCGCGCGAGCTCGAGCGCTCGGTCTTGCGCTGCCTGGAGAAGCGGCCCGAGGATCGCTTCCAGACCGCGAGCGAGCTGCGCATGGCCCTGGTCGAGTCGCTGGCCAGCTTGGAGACCGCGTCGGTCGACGGGCACGTTGCGCGCGCCAAGCGGCGCCGTGCGTTTTACTTGGGCCTGTCGCTGGGCGCAGCCGGCATCGCGATCGTGCTCACGCTGCTGTTGACCGTGCGCTCGTCCGGCCCCGAATCCACCCTTGCCGGCGCCGGCGTCGAGCACACGGCGCCCGGGACTGCTTCCGGGGTCGCGCCGGGCCCGTCCACACCGGTGGTCGAGCAGCTCCCCATGCCGAGGCCGCGCCGAGGCGTGGTGGTGCGCTTCCACAGTGAGCCCGAAGGGGCGCACGTGGTCAATGAAGCCGGCGTGGTGATTGGCGACACGCCGCTCATCCGCGAGCTGGAGGCCGATGGGCGCGTGCACGAGTTTTCGTTCCACCGTGATGGCTTCCGCGACAAGCGCATGCGCGTACCGTGCGATCAGGACCGGACGGTGCTCGCAATCCTGGAGCGCTCCGCCGCCCCGCCCGCGCCCGCGCGGCCGTCGGACCATGCGCGGCCCGAGCCGGTCGCGCGCCCCGAGCCCCCCGCCCGCGCCGAGCCCCCCGCGCGCCCGCCCGGAAAGTCCAGGGTCGACGAGCACGTCACGGTCGACCCGTTCAAGGAGAAGTGATGACGGCACCGGCGCTTGCGCTCGCGCTCGCGGCCGTTCTGGCTGGTCGAGCGGGCCCGGCGCCCGAGCAGGTCGCGCGCAGGCACTTCGACCGAGCCGAGAAGCTGTACGCGCTCGAGAAGTTCCAAGATGCGCTCACCGAGTACGAGGCCGCCTACGACGCCAAACCGCTGCCCGGCTTCCTGTTCAACATCGGGCAGTGCTACCGCAACCTGGGCAACTTCCGGCAGGCCGTGTTCTCGTACAAGCGATATCTCAGCCTCCGGCCCGACACCCGGAATCGAGCCGAGATCGAGGATCTGATCGTCGACCTTGAAAAGAAAATCGCCGACGCCGACCGGCGCGCCAAGAATCGGGCGCTGCGGCTGGAGGCGCAGACACCGCCGCCTCAAAGCAACGTGACTCCGGTCAATCCGGTCGATCCTCCGCCGCCGACGCCGGCCGAGACGCCTTTTTACGGCCGTTGGTGGTTCTGGACCGCCATCGCCGTGGTGGCGGCTGGCGCCCTGGTGGGCGTGTACGCCGCCTCGAGCGGCAACGACAACGGGGTCCCCCCCACCACGTTGCCCCCCATCGACTTCCCGAGGTAGCCATGCGGACCCCGCCTCGTCTCATGGCCGGCCTGCTCCTCGCGGCGGCGGCTTGCGGGTCGGGCTCGCAGACCACCGTGGTCGTGGTCAAGCTGGCTGCGCCCACCGACCCGCCGGGCGTGGTGGTGCCGGCCCAGAGCATCACGGTCAAGGTCTCGAACGCGGGCACCACCATCATGCAGATGTACATGAACGGGCCCATCTCGTATCCGGCCACCTTCAGCGTGACGCCCCACGATCGCACGGGGGCGCTCGATATCGACGCGGTCGCGGTCGGAAACGAGTCGCTCGCGCGCACCGCCCACGGTGTGGGCTCGGTCCCCATCAGGCCGCTTGCGCGCGCCGACCTGACCGTCACGCTGCTGCCCGACGACTACGTGCTCAACTCGCGCCACACCGGCTTGCAAAGCCCCAGCTACGGGTGGGGCCTGCAGGGACGCCAGCTCGGCAGCGCCAGCGACGGCACGCTCGCGTTCATCTACGAGGATAGTTGCCCGCAAAACTCGCGCTGCGACATCTGGGGCCGGTTGTTCGATGCCTCCGGCAAGCCGCGGCCGAACCAGATCATTGGCGACGACAGCGACTTTCTCATCAACTCCTCCAATGTCGGCACGAACACGCATCCGACTCTGGGGGTCGCGCCCAGTGGCGGGTTCGCAGCCGCGTGGAAGACGCTCACCATGGGCATGCCGTCCGATCTCAGGGCGCGCGTGTTCCAGAGCAACGCCATGCCGGCCGGCAGCGAGTTCTCGCTTCTGGCCTCGACCATGGCCAACCGCGAGCCCGACGACCCGATGGTGGGCGCGCGGCCGGACGGCTCGTTTGTGGTGGTGTGGACCCAGGAGAAATTCACGATGGCCGGCATGCCGGGGCCGCTTTACATCCACGCCCGCCTGCTGCATGGCGACGGCAGCACGCTCACCGATTACATCGTCAACGACCCCAACCCGCCGGCGCCCAACACGCACGCCAACGATGATCACCAGACCCCGTTCATCTCCATTGCACCCGACGGCTGGTCCGCCATCGTCTGGGTGCGCGGGGCGAGCGGCTGCCACGACGGGCTCTCCCCGTCGAACGGATGCGAGGTGCGGGTGCGCTTCTACGATTCCGGCGGCACCCCGAGCCCGACCGAGCAGTCGATCTCGTCGCAGCCGACCGGACATGCGATCACGCCGGTGGTGGCACCGGTGCCGGGCGGCTGGCTCATCGTGTGGAACGACATCCTCGCGACCGGTCCCGATACCGACGGGCCCGCCATCGTGGCGCGGCTGTTCAACCGCCTGGGTCAGGCCACCTCGTCCAATTTCGTGGTCAACACCTTGACCGCGGGACAGCAATGGGAGCCCGCCGTGGCCACGCTGGCCGACGGCAGCGCGCTCATCGTATGGACCGACGAGAGCATGCGCGGCCAGGACATGCTCGGCGAGGCGGTGCGAGGCCGCGTGCTGCGCCCGTTCGGGCTGCCGCTGGGCGACGACTTTCCAGTCAACACGACCAGCCCCGCCAACCAATACCGCCCGAGCGTGGCCGCGACCAAGAGCAAGGCGTTTTTCTCGCTGTTTGCCGACGAGTCCAACCTGCCCCCCGACACCGACGGCGACGTGCGCGGCCGCTTCTTGCTGCCCGACTTCGGGCGCAAGGACGGTGTGGTGGGCGCGCTGTGCGGGAGCGGAAGCCCGTGCGGCAACGGCCTTCTCTGTGCCACCGCCCGCGATGGCCAGAGCTACTGCCACGTCGCCTGCACGCAGGTCGCCCAGGATTGCCTGACCGGCGGCAAATGCACCGGCTCGAGCGGACCCGACGGCGGCAACATCTGCCTCTTCTGAGCCCCGGAAGTTCCTACTCGCTCTGGGGTTCGTCGTCGGCCGCCTCGGGGCCCTCGGCCGCGCGCGGATCGATCCCGAGCGCGCGCATCTTCTTGTACAGGTGTGATCGCTCGACGCCCAACGCACGCGCCGTGTTGGAGACGTGGTGGGCGTGTGCGTCCAGCGCCTCCAGGATGATCTCGCGTTCGGCGGCCGCCATCAGGTCGCGCAGCGCAACCCCGTCCGCATAGCTGGCCCGCACCGGCTTGGCGCCCGGCAGGATCTCCTGCACGTCCGACGTGTGCACCACGTTGCCGTCGCTCAGGATGACCAGTCGCTCGACCGCGTTGCGCAGCTCACGCACGTTGCCCGGCCAGTCGTACTGCATGAGCAGGCCCACCGCAGCCTGCTCGATGGTCTTGGTGCGCATGTCGTTGCGCTCGCAGGCGACCTTGAGAAAGTGCTCGACCAGCGCCGGGACGTCCTCCTTGTGCTCGCGCAGCGGCGGCAGCTCGATCGGCACCACGTTCAGCCGATAGTACAAGTCTTCGCGGAACCGGCCCGCCTTGATCTCCTCGGCCAGGTTCTTGTTGGTCGCCGACACCACGCGCACGTCGACCTGGAGGGTCTCGTGGCCGCCCACCCGCTCCAGCTCGCCCTCCTGCAAGACCCGCAGCACCTTGGCCTGCGCGCCCGGCGACATGTCGCCAATCTCGTCGAGAAAGATGGTACCGCCGTGCGCGACCTCGAACTTGCCGCGGCGCTGCTGGGTGGCGCCCGTGAACGCACCCTTCTCGTGCCCGAACAGCTCGCTCTCGATCAGCTCGTGAGGGATGGCCGCACAGTTGACCTTGACGAAGGGCCCGTCGGCGCGCTTGGAGTGCTGGTGAATCGCGCGCGCCACCAGCTCTTTGCCGGTGCCGTTCTCGCCGTGGATGAGCACCCGACCCTGCGAGGGCGCGGTCTTGCGGATCTTCTCAAAAATGCCGCGCATGCGCGGGCCGGCCCCGATCATCGCGAACTCGGCCGAGGCCCGCTCGTAAAGCTCGTCGCGCTCGCGGCGCAGGCGCGCATAGGCAAGCGCGTTCTGCACCGTGATCAGGACCTTGTCGGTCGACAGCGGTTTCTCGAGAAAGTCGTGCGCGCCCAACTTGGTCGCCTGCACCGCGGTCTCGATGTTGGCCACCCCCGACATCATCACGATGGGCAGGTCGGGCCGCAGCTCGCGCGCCTTCTCGAGCACCGTGAGCCCCCCCATATCGGGCATCGCGACGTCGCACAGGACCAGGTCGAACGCGCGCGCGCCCAGCTTCTCGAGCGCCGCCTTGCCGCTGCCGGCCACCTCGGCCGCGTAGCCCTCCACCTCGAGCGCGCGCCGCAGCGTGGCCAAGATGTTGGGCTCGTCGTCGACCAGCAGCAGAGTCGCCTTGGCGGCCGCCATCGTGCTTAGATTCTAATCGCCTTCCAGCCGCCCTGGTTGAACTTCCAGCCCATGATGCTGGCCAGCAGCACCACGTAGACCACCGCGGCCAGCCACACCCCGACGATGCCCCAGCCTGCCTGCACGCCGAACAGGTACGCGAGCGGCACCAGACACGCGAAATGCAGCGTGAACTCGACCCACATCACGAAGCGCGTGTTGCCGGCCCCGAACAGCGCCTGCGTGAACACCATGGCCGCCACCATCAGCGGTTCCACCGAACCGCAGATCTGGAGGGGCCGGTGCGCGGCCGCGATGACCGCCACATCCTTGGTCAGGAGCCCCAGGATCGAGTCGGGCAGCAGCATGGTGTAGAGCCCGACGATGCCGAAAAAGTACATCCCGATCTTGACCGCCTCCCAGGCATACCGTTCGGCCAGATCGAAGTCGCCCGCGCCCATGCTCTGTCCGACCAGGGTCGCGGTCGCGGTCCCGTAGGCAATGCACGTGATGAAGGTGAGCTGCAGAATCGTGATGATGTTCTGGGTTGCGGCCGTGTAGACCGGCGTCCCCACGCCCACGTCGAGCCGCCCCACGATCTTGTAGAAGAGGAAAAAACCCGTCATCACGAACAGCGTGGCCAGGCCCGACGGGTAGCTGAGGCGGATGATGCTCTTCATGATGCCGGCCGAGAGGTTCTGCATGCGGTAGTAGCGGTGCGGGACCAGGTACTTGGGCCGCAGGCTCCACGCGAACATCATGCCCAGCCCGATGTACGAGCTGAAGGCCGAGGCCACGCCGGCACCCACCACGCCCAGGCGCGGCATGCCGAGATAGCCGAAGATGAGCCCGACCCCGAGCACGAAATTGACGATGTTCATCACGATGGCCGCGTACATGTGCACGCGCGTCCGGCCCAGCCCGTCGAAGAACGACTTGAAGCTGGCCGTCATGACCATCGACACCACGCCGCCCATCCGCCAGCGCACGTACGGGATGCCCAGCTCCAGAAGCAGCTGATCCTTTTCCAAGAACGCGAACACCGTGGGCACGATCAACCAGGCCAGGGTGGCCGCGACCACGCTGGCCAGGAACGCCACCACGAGCGAGTTGGTGAGAACCTGACCGGCTCGTTCGGGATCACCGGCGCCGGTGCGGCGCGCCGACAGCGCCTGCGTCCCGACCGCAATGGCGCTCAGCGTCCCGCCCACCATCCACAGGAGCACCAGGCTGGGCCCCAGCGCCGCCTGGCCAGCGCGCTGCTCGGCATGCGGCAGCCGACCGACCAGGATGTGATCGACCACATTGATAGCGGTCTGGCTCAGCATGGCCGCCACCACCGGCAGCGACAGCGCAGCAATCCGGCGGCCGAGCTTCGGGTCGATGGCGAGCTTCATGGGCGGTCGGAGCTTTTACGTGTACCCGATCCCTCAAAGGTTGACAACGGCCGGTGCCGCTTCTACGGTAAGGGGCCATGCGGATCCGATCGCTCGTGCTCATGCTCGTGTTGGCGATGGGCGGCTGTAAGCCCGACTACCCCAACTGCCGAAATGACGATGACTGCCGCAAGGAGCCCAAGGAGTACTGCGTGCAGGGCAAGTGTCAGCAATGCCGCAACGATCAGGACTGCCCGGGGGGCCAGAAGTGTGCCGGCGGCAAATGCCAGGCGCAGGCCTGCACCGACGACTCGCAATGCCCACCCGGGCAATCTTGCATCGGGGGCCAGTGCGCGCCCTGCCAGTCCGACACCGAATGCGGTCCGGGCGGCAAGTGCCAGGGCGGCAAGTGCCTGCGTGCCAAGAAATGCTCGTCGGACAGCGACTGCGCCCAAGACGAAGAGTGCAAGGGCGGAGTGTGCGTGAGCGGGCGGCCCCGGCAGGGCGGTGCGGGTCCGTGCGCGCTCGATCCCATCTTCTTCGATTTCAACGAGTCCTCGGTGACCACCGAAGGAGCGGCCACCATCCAGCGCAACTCCGAGTGTCTGAAGAAAGAGGCCGCTCGGTCCGTGCTCCTGACCGGGCACACCGATCCGCGCGGCACCGACGAGTACAACCTGGCGCTCGGCGATCGGCGCGCGCAGTCGGTGCGCTCGTATCTGGAGCGGCTGGGCGTGGCTCCGGGGCGGCTGAAAACGCTCTCGCGCGGCGAGATCGACGCCTCCGGCACCGACGAGGCCGGCTGGGCCAAAGACCGCCGCGTCGACTCGACCTGGCAGTAGGATGCGGCGGTTCGCGATCGGCCTGGCCCTGCTCGCGCTCACACCGGCGTGCTACTCGAAGTACGAGGGCGAGATGATGCGCAAGGACGTCGACCAGCTCAAGATCAAGGTCGACGAGATGGAGAAGCGCAGCGCCGATCTGACCCAGGCCACCACCGACGCCAAGGCCCAGCTTGAAAAGCTGAAGGGGCTGATGGAGGAGGCCACGCGTCTGGTCACCCGCAACAGCGCCGACTTCGGTCTCAAGGTCGAGAAGATGCAACAGGATCTGGCCACGCTGATGGGCCGGGTCGACGAGATCTCGCACAGCCTGGAAGCCATGCAGAAGGACTACCAGGCCTGGCGCGCGGCCGCCGACGTGCGGATGGAGGCGCTCGGGGGCAAGGGCCCGGGCACGCTCACCACCGGTCCAGCCGACAAGGACTCCCTGTTCACGCAGGCCAAGGACAAGCTGGCGGCGGGCGATCACGAGGACGCGCGGCGCCTGCTGCGCCAGTTCATCACGCAGTACCCGCAGGATGCGCGAGCTGCGCAGGCGCAGCTTCTGCACGGCGAGAGCTACTTCATGCAGAAGAAGTACGCGGCCGCGATTGGCGAGTTCCAGAAGGTGATCGATCAGTACCCGAAGTCGCCGGCGGTCGAGGAGGCCATGTTCAAGATCGGTCTGTCGTTCCTCGAGCTCAAGTACTGCACCGACGCCAAGACCTTCCTCGGCGAGACGCTCAAGCGCTATCCCAGATCCTCGCACGCCGCCCAGATCCACAAGGCGCTGGCCGACATTCAGCGCAACGCAAAGAATCGGAAGGCCTGTAGCAATTAGCGAGCGCCCAAAGGTCCGCCCCGACGATCCAAAAGCTGACAGCCCGGGCCTCTATGTCGTCTTCGGCCTGGCCTCGATGGTCCTGATCGCGCTGGCGATTGCGGGCCTGGTGCTGCCGCCGATGTTCGTGTACGCGGCGCTGCGCCGCCACCACGGCGTGATTGCGGTCCTGCTTGCGCTCGGGTGGGTGCTCTACATCGGGTGGATCGGACGAAAGTTGTTCAGCGCGAAGGCACCTCCGAGCGACGAGGACGGGCCCAGCTAGCGCGCAGCCGGCGCCACCAGGTGTTGGCGCCGCGCGCGGTCTCGGTTTCGCCCAGCTCGAGCGACAGCTCTTCGACCAGCCGGGCGGCCGCTTGCGCCTTGCCATCGAGGCCGAGCGATCGGAACAGGACCGCGGCCCGCTCGTAGGCCTCGAGCGCGCGCTCCACCTCGCCCGAGCGGCGCCGGGCCTCGGCCAGCCGAAGCGCGATTTGCCCGTCGGTGGGGCTGAGCTGCAGGATGTGCTCGTACAGGTCGGCCGCCTTCTTGTGCTTGCCTGCGAACGCGAGCTCGGTCGCCAGCCGTCTGAGCTTCGTCACCGTCGGCATTGCCGTGTCGTCTCCCGGAGACGCCGAAAAGCACGCGGCGTGCCATGGCTAAGTATTTGGAATGCAATGGGTTCGCTGGCTGAAGTCGTAGCAAATTGTCACGAATGGTGACTCCTCGCCTAGCCAGATGCACGAAATGTGTGGTGAATCGAGCGCGCCGCAGCCGTGGGATCGGGGGCCTGGTTGACTGCCGCAATGGCGGCGGCGGCGGCGGCTCCGGCGTTGGCCACCGCGGCCGCGCGCACGGGCGTGATGCCCCCGATTGCGACCACCGGGACCGGCCCGGCCGCGCGCACAACCGCGGCCAGGGCGGAAAGCCCCTGGACCGGATCGGGATGGGGCTTGCTCGCGGTGCCCCACACCGGGCCAAAGCCGAGATAGTCCGCACCCCCGGTCAGCGCCGCCTGGGCCTGCGCGAGCGAGTGGGTCGAGATGCCGATGAGAAGGCGCCCGGCCGCCAGAGCGCGCGCGGCGCCCAGGGGCAGGTCGTCCTGACCCAGGTGCACCGCGTCGGCACTTGAGAGGAGCGCGACGTCGAGCCGGTCGTTGACGCACAGGCCGGCCCCGCGCCGAGAGCACAGGGCGCGCAGCGTGCGCGCACAGGCGAGCAGGGCGCGTGTAGGGGCACGCTTCATGCGGAGCTGAATCATGGGCGCGCCGCCGTCGAGCAGCTGGGCGGCCAGCGCCTCGGCCTCCGCGGGGCCGGCCGCGGCCGGCAAATCCACGATGCCGTAGAAACCGGCGATCAATGACCGAGCTCGATCCATACCTGGTAAAAGCTGTACACGACCACCCCGATCAGCGCGAGCTCGATGAGCGCCCACAGCCAGCCGGGTGCAGGCCGCGCCTGATCTTTTTCGTTGAGCCCCAGCGCCACCAGCGCCCCGCCCACGAATCCGCCGGCGTGGGCCAGATTGTCTGCGCCCATCAAGGCACCCATCACGAACGCGTAAATGGCCCAGGTTGTAAAGTAGCGCCGGAATTCGGCCGCGATGCGCCCGCCGCGTCGCAAACCGTAGACCGAGGACGCGCCTATCAAACCGAAGACGGCGCCCGAGGCGCCAATGCCGAGCGTGACCTGATGATGCGATGCTCGCCACATCACGCTCGCCGCCATGCCGAGAAAGCCGGCCACCAGGTAGATCAGCTCGAATCGGCGCCGGCCGTAGATTCCCTCGAGCACCGGACCGAGCTGCACCAGAGCGATCATGTTGAATGCCAGATGCAGCAGGTTGGCGTGCAGAAAGCACGACGTGATCCAGCGCGGCCAATCGTAGGTCAAGGGCGGGATGGTTGCCCAGGCGCCCCAGCGCAAGAGCTGACCGTGCGGCGGCGTCAGCGAGCCACTCTGCTTGAACATAAGCAGGTGAATCCCGACGTTCGCCACCAGGAGCACCGACGTGGCCGCGAAACCGCCCTCGGCGTCGATGAGCACGCGCGCGATGGCCTGTAGCTTGGCGACCACCACGCCGGGCAGACGCGCCCCGCAGCTCGTGCAGCGGCGCGCAAAGCGGTCAGCCGGGTGCCCGCACTTGGGGCAAGCCTTGTGCGCATAGGTCACGACGCGCGCGCGATTCTCGGCCCGGCTGCGTTGCGCCGCCAGCCGGGTCTTGAAGCGCTCCCATTTCCAGCGCACGCGGGTCCGGTTGGTCCCGAGCACGCGGAGGATGTCGTCGATTAGCGCCATGGGCTCTGCTACGATATACGTTTTCGGTACTACCAATGTCGCGCAACTTCAAGATTGTCTCGGACTTTCGGCCCTGTGGCGACCAACCCAAAGCCATCGACGAGCTTTCGGAAGCGGCGGCCGCGCAGGCGCGCCACCAGGTCCTGCTCGGCATCACGGGCAGCGGCAAGACCTTCACCATCGCCAACCTGGTCGAGAACGTGCAGCGACCGACGCTCATCATCGCGCACAACAAGACCCTGGCCGCCCAGCTCTATGGCGAGTTCAAGGATCTGTTTCCCCAGAACGCCGTGCACTATTTCGTGTCGTACTACGACTATTACCAGCCTGAGGCCTACGTCCCCTCGACCGACACCTATATCGAAAAGGACTCGCTCATCAACGAAGAGATCGACCGGATGCGCCACGCGGCCACGTTCGCGCTGCTGACGCGCCGGGACGTCATCATCATCGCCTCGGTGTCGTGCATTTACGGCATCGGTGCGGCCGAAGCCTACCTCGAGATGAAGCTGGATCTCGAGCGCGGGCAGGAGGTGCGCCGAGACACCGTGCTCAAGCGCCTGGTCGAGATCCAGTACGAGCGCAACGACCTCGATTTCCATCGCGGCACCTTTCGCGTGCGCGGCGACGTGGTCGAGCTGTTCCCGGCCTACGAGGAAGAGCGCGCGCTGCGCATCGAGTGGTGGGGCGACGAGATCGAGTCCATCAGCGAGATCGATCCTCTGCGCGGACGGGTGATAGGCAAAATCGACGAGGTGGCCATCTTTCCAGGCTCGCACTACGTGACGCCGGCGTCGGCGCTCGTGCGTGCCATCGATGGCATCAAGGTCGAGCTCAAGGAGCGGCTGCACGAGCTCAAGGGCGGCATGAAGCTGGTGGAAGCGCAGCGGCTCGAGCAGCGCACCATGTTCGATCTCGAGATGCTCGAGCAGATGGGCCACTGCAAGGGCATCGAAAACTATTCGCGCCACCTGTCGGGCCGCCGCGCGGGCGAGCCCCCGCCCACGCTGATCGACTACTTTCCCAAAGACTTCCTGATGGTGGTCGACGAGAGCCACCAGACCGTGCCCCAGATCCAGGCCATGTACCGGGGCGACCGCTCGCGCAAGGAAACCCTGGTCGAGTACGGCTTCCGGCTCCCCAGCGCGCTCGACAACCGCCCGCTCAAGTTCGAGGAGTGGGAGCAGCGCATCAACCAGTGCATCTTCGTGAGCGCCACCCCGGGCGACTGGGAGGTCGACCGCACGAACGGGGTGGTGGTGGAGCAGCTCATCCGGCCGACCGGTCTGCTCGACCCCGAGATCGAGGTGCGGCCGGTCAAGAACCAGGTCGACGATCTGCTGGGCGAGATCCGCGACCGTGCCGCCAAGAACGAGCGGGTGCTGGTCACGACCCTGACCAAGCGCATGGCCGAGGATCTGACCGAGTATTACGCCGAGCTGAATGTGCGCGTGCGCTACCTGCACTCGGACGTGGAGACGCTCGACCGGATCGAGATCATCCGAGACCTGCGGCGCGGCGAGTTCGACGTGCTGGTCGGCATCAACCTGCTGCGCGAAGGCCTCGATCTGCCCGAGGTATCGCTGGTCGCGATCCTCGACGCCGACAAGGAGGGCTTTCTGCGCGCCGAGCGCTCGCTCATTCAGACCTGCGGCCGGGCAGCGCGCAACGTACGCGGCAAGGTGATCATGTACGCGGACACGGTCACCGACTCGATGCGCAAGGCGATCGACGAGACCTCGCGGCGCCGCACCCTCCAGGCCGCTTTCAATCGAGAGCACGGCATCACGCCCAAGACCGTCCAGCGCGCCATCCTCGATCTGCGCGGCAGCGTCTATGAGGCCGATTATGTCGACGTGCCGCTGCGCGCGGCCGAGAAGCTCGAGAAAAAGTATCGAGTCGACAAGCTCGAGGAGATCCCGCGGCTCATCGGCGAGCTGCGCAAGCAGATGCTGCATCACGCGGATCTGATGGAGTTCGAGAAAGCGGCCGAGCTGCGCGACAAGATCAAGGACCTGGAGGAGTACGAGCTCGAAGTGCGATAACATGGAGGCATGAGGTACCTTGCCTTATGCCTGCTCATGCCCGCTCCCCCCGCTTACGCCGCCGTGTGTGATTCCAATTTGATGATCGTCGAGGATCGGAGCTGCTCGATGAACGATCGGCCCACCGGCGGGGGCGCCCAGACCAAGTGGCAGATCGCAACCCAGGTGCTCAACCAGCTGACCACCGACTACGCGAGCAAGCTCCACTTCGGGCTCATCATGTTTCCCGACAAGACCGGTGACAACTGCCTGCAAGACGGCCCCATCTATGTCAGCCTCGGGCCCAATGCCGGTGCCGCCGTGCAGATGGCGCTGGCCGATCCCAACAACCAGCCCGGCATGCCGTGCGTCACCAACATCGACACCGCGATGGGCCAGGTGCCGATGGATCCCGCCTTTGCCAGCCCGCAACCGATGAACATGGACACCCGGCGCGGCTTCGTTCTTCTCATCACCGACGGAATGCAGGCCAACTGCGGCAACGTCAATCAGCGCAACATGGTGACGGTGCAGGAAATCACGCGGCTCTACAACGATGGCTATCCAACCTACGTGGTCGGCTTCGGCGGCGCGGTCGATCCCGCTGCGCTCAATCAATTCGCGATGGCGGGCGGGGTGCCGCACGCGGGCACGCCGCAGTATTACAAGGCCGACACCGCGGCCGACCTGCAGACAGCAATCGGGGCCATCGCGGGCACCATCGGCGGTGACGAGTTCAGCTGCGCGGGCACGCCGTGTCCCGATGGCCGCTGTTTCGGGGCCGGCCTGCACTGCATGGGTGGCCGCTGCGTGGGCGGCGGCGCCGGCGGCGCCGGCGGATCGGGCGGCACAGGAACCGGCGGCAGCGGCGGAGCAGGCACAGGCGGTTCGGGTGGCAGTGGCGCCGGCAGCGCACAATCGGGTTGCGGCTGCCAGGTCGGTGCGCGGCTGGGAGAGGGCGCGCGGCTTGGGCTCGCGGTGGGCCTGTGTCTTCTGGCCTACTGGGGGCGCAGGGCGCGCTTTCGATAGAGCAGCCGCCAGATCGGCCGCGCGCGCGCCACACACTGCTGCTCGCGCTTGCTGTGCGCGCCGAACGGATTGGCGTTCAGGAAGGACCAGGGCCCACGGACGTTTTCGAATTGCGCGTCGGCCGCCTCCAGCACCGCCATGGCCTCGAGCGCCAGCGCCCACACGTCACTCTGAAAAAACACCTCGCCGCCGCTGCGCAGCTGCCGCCACAGCACATGGGCGAGCGCGTCCGTCACCAGGCGTCGCTTGTGCTGGCGCCGCTTGAACCATGGATCCGGGAAGTTCACGACGAACCGGTCGACCGACCCGCCCGCAAACAGGTTCTCCAGATCGAGCGAGATGTTGGCGTAGACCGCGCGCAGGCGGCCGCCGAGCCCGCTCGCAGCCGCACGGCGATTGACCTCTTCGACCAGCGGCGCCCGGATCTCGAGCCCGACCAGGGTCAGGTCGGGCTGCGCGGCCGCCCGCTCGAACAGCCAGCACGCGTCGGCGCATCCCAGCTCGACCTCGACCGGGCCCTGCGCCGGCAGCGCGATTCGTTCGGCCCCGATGGCCAGGTAGTCGACTTTGAGCGGGTTGACGTGATGGCGAATGCGCCGCGCCACAACCTGTCGAAGCTAGTCGCCTTCCGGCCCCGGTGTCAACCGATGCCCTTCCCAGAACCGTGCCCTCATGCCACCATGCCACCACTTTCGGAGGAGGGTGCTTCGGCCTGCCCTCATGCCACCATGCCACCACTTTCGGTGGAGGGTGCTTCGGCCTGCCACCATGCCACCATGCCACCACTTTCAGGGCCCGGTGCCTTGGCGTGCCACCATGGTGGCATGATGGCAGGCGACGGCGCGCGGGCCCGCGGTCGGCTTTCTTGACGCCACCGGGCCGCGCATGCAGAATGACTGATTAGTCAGTCATGACCCAGACGGCTTCGCAGGCCAAAATCAAGCGGGCGGCTGCGCGCGACGAGCGCCGCCAGCAGCTGATTGATGCGGCCAAAGAGGTGTTCGCCCAGAAGGGCTACCACGCCACCACGGTCGACGACATCACGCGCGCGGCCGGGGTGGCCAAGGGCACCTTCTATCTGTATTTCTCGGAAAAGCGCGAGGTCTTCTACGAGGTCGTGCGCGCGTTTTTCCAGCTCATCAAGGACGTCGGCAGCTCGGTTGCGCGCGAGGTGCGCTCGGCCGACGAGTTTCTGGCGCGCGCCGAGCAGGCTGCGCTCGAGATGCTGCGCATCTTCGCCGCCAATCGGCAGCTCGCGCGCCTGGCCTACCGCGAGTCGATGGGCCTGGATGACCGGCTCGAGCAGATGATTCGCGATTTCTACCGCGACATCGCGCAGGTCGAGGCGGACAACATCCGGCGTGGGATCGAGCTCGGAATGTTCAGGCCGGTCAATCCGCTGGTCTGCGCCTACGCGCACATTGGAATGATCGAGCGCGTGCTTTTGCAATCGCTGCACCGCGACAGCGGCCTGCCGGCTCCCGAGCTCGTGGTACGCGAGCTGCTGTCGCTGGCGTACGACGGCCTCCGCAAGCGGTAGCGGGGGGAGAACCATCACTTGACAGCCCGAACCGGCGCGTGATGGACTCGCGCGCATGAGACGATTCCCAGTTGTCGTCTGTTCGCTTGCCCTGCTGGCCGCCTCCGGCACCGGCTGCGCGTACGTCAGTGCGGTCAACCAGGTCGAGACCTACCGTTCCACGCGCCCCCAGCGCCCGTTCCGCGAGCTGGGGCTGGTCGAGGGCCGGCGCCATCAGAACGAGCAGGGTGAGGTCACCATCCAGACGCTCGAGTTTCGCATGAAGGAGCAGGCCTATCACCTGGGGGCGCACGCGGTGGTCGACGTGCGCGACAACGCCGATGCCTACGGGAACGTCTATCTCGTGGGTACGGCGGTCCAGTACACGGACGTGCCGCCCCCGTCGGCGCCCGGCTATCAGTCGCAGCCCAACACCACCGTGGCCACGCCGCCCGATCCCAACACCACCGTGGCCACACCACCGCCCCAGCAGCCGCCTCCGCCGCAGTAGCGCCGAGCTCACACAGTTTGTGAAGGGGCCGCCCGCCGACCGCTAGAAATTGGGCGGCTCGCGCAGAATGCGCTTCGAAATCACGATGCGCTGGATCTGGCCGGTGCCCTCGAAGATGTCGAACACCTTGATGTCCCGGTACCATTTCTCCACGAACTGATGTTTCTCCAGCCCGTGTGCGCCCAGGATCTGCACCGCATCGGTGCAGATCCGCATGGCCGCCTTGGCCGCGTAGGCCTTGGCCATCGACGCTTCTTTCGCGTTCGGGATGCCCTCGTCGGCCATCCAGGCGGCGCGCCAACACATCAGGCGCGCGGCATCGCACAGCCGGGCGTCATCGGCCAGCATGCTCGCGATCTGGTGATAGCGCGCAATCGGGCGCCCCAGGCAGTAGTTGTCCTTGACGAAGTCGCGCGCATACTCGTAGGCCGCGCGCGCGATGCCGACCGCGAGCGCGCCCACCATCGGTCGCGACGAATCGAAGGTTTTCATGGCGCCCATGAAACCTTCCTTGCCCCGATAGTGCTCCTCGCCGCCCAGCAGATTCTCGGTCGGCACACGGCAGTCCTCGAGCACCAGCTCGGCGGTTTCGCTGGCGCGCAGGCCCATCTTCTCCTCGATCTTTCCGCAGATGAACCCGGGCGTGCCCTTTTCGACCACGAATGCCCGATGCCCGGCCCGCCCCAGCGACGGGTCGACGGTCGCAAAGATGACGACCCAGTCGGCCTTGCCGCCGTTCGTGATGAAGCACTTGCGGCCGTTCAGGATCCAGTGGTCGCCGTCCTTGCGGCAGCTCGACCTGATGCCGCTGACATCGCTGCCCGCGCCCGGCTCGGTCAGGCCATAGGCGCCGTAGTGCAGCCCGGGCTGCTTGAACAGGCCGAAGAAGCGCTTCTTCTGCTCGGGTGTGCCCATGAAACGCACGGGCGGGCCGCCCAGACCGGGCCCGGGCAGGTTCATCAGCACCGACACATCGCCCCACGCCATCTCCTCGGCGCCGATCATGGCGAACCGGTTGGACTGGGATTTGCCCCTCTTGTCTTTGATCTCACCGACCCCTTCGCCCTCGCCGCCGTACTCGGCCGGGATCTCGCCCGCCTGCATCGTGCCCTGCATGGAGGCCAGCCGAAGCAGAAAATCCTCGGGGATCTTGTGCTCGCGATCCGCCTGCAGCGACAGCGGCCGCACAACCGACTTGGCGAACTGATGCAGGAACTGCCGGACCTGCGACTGCTGGGGAGTGAGCTCGAAATCGACCGACATGGCTGCTCCTCCTACGTGAAGATGGGCTGGATGTCCGAGGTCGGCACACCGGGACCGAAGTCGGCGGCCCGTCCCAGCTCGGCGCCCGCCACCACGAGCTGCTGCATCTGGTCGCTGGGCGCCAGAAGAGCGAGCGCCTTGGTGTCGCGCATCCACTTCTCGGCCGGAAAATCCTGGATGAAGCCGGCGCCGCCCAGCAGCTGCACCCCGCTGTCGGCCACCCTCCACGCGGCTTCGTTCGCGTGGAGGGCCGCCTTGGCCACTGACTGCGGCGCCGACGGCGAAGCGGCGTCGAACTCGGCGGCCGCCTTCCACAGCATCCAGCGCGACGACTCGACGTCCATGTGCATATCGGCCAGCGTGAACGCGATCGACTGGAAGTGTGCCACCGGCTTGCCGAAGGCCTGGCGGTCCTGGGTGTACTGCAGCGCGAACTCGTAAGACGCGCGCGCGAGACCGACCTGGCGAGCCGCGTTGATGAGGGCCGCGCGTTGGAAGAAGCGTCGCGCCGCGGCCAGGAAATCGTCGCCGCCGCGCAGGCGGTTGCGCCCCGGCACCCGGCAGCTTTCGAGCACCAGCTCGGCCGCGTGCACGGTCTCCAGCCCCACCAGATCGTGACGCGCGCCCGCGCGCATTCCTTCGGCGCCCTGCTCGATCACGAACGCGCCCACGCCCGCCCAGCCCGCGCCCGGGTCGACCTGCGCGAAGACAACGGTCAGGTCGGCGCGGCCGCCGTTGACCACGAAGCTTTTGGCGCCGGTCAAGAGATACGCTTCGCCGGCGCCGGTGGTCTGTGCGACCGTGGCAAAGCCGGCTTCGGGCACCTTCCATTTCTCGCTGTAGGCGACCGCGCCCAACCGGTCCGCTGCCTGCCCGAAGCGGGCTAGCAGACGCTTGCGTTGCTCGTCGTCGCCCAGCTCCAGGATGGCGGCGGCCGCCGCATGCGGGGCCCACAGCGCCACCGCTGCGCCCGGATCGCCGAACGCCAGCTCTTCGTGCACCAGCATCGCGGTCAACGCGCCCAGGCCCTGGCCGCCCCAGGCCTCGGGGACATCGAGCAGGCCCAGACCCAGCTCGTGGAGCTTCTTGCGCAGCGCGTCAGGAACCGCTCGGGCCTTTTCGAATTCGCGCATGCGAGGCCGGATCTCCTCGGCGGCGAACTTCCGAACAGTCTCCTGGAGGATTTTCTGGTCCTCGGTCAACGCAAATGAAATCATGTCGTTGCCTTCCGAGTATATAGTTGAGCTATATGGCTAGATAACAAACCAGAAACTGACTGTCAAGTCAGTCAGCCCAAACTGGCGAAATCGGCAGTGTCGACGGGGGGCCGCCGCTGGGGATCAGGGCGGTCGAGGCAACCGGTCCGGCGCGCGCGCTATTTCGGGACCTTTTCCCAGTCTTTGAGGAACTTGGCCAGGCCGATGTCGGTCAGCGGATGTTTGGTCAGCTGCTGCAGCACCGTGAACGGGCAGGTGGCGACATGCGCGCCCATGAGCGCCGCCTGCAAGACGTGAGTCGGCGAGCGCACCGAAGCCACCAGCACCTCGGTCTTGAACCCGTAGTTCTCGTAGATGGTGATGATCTGCTGCACCACCTCCATGCCGAACTCGGAGACGTCGTCGAGCCGGCCCACAAACGGCGAGATGTAGCTGGCGCCGGCCTTGGCGGCCAGGAGCGCCTGCGTGGGCGTGAAGCACAGGGTGACGTTGACCTTGATGCCCTCCTGGGCACAGGTGCGCACGGCCTTGAGCCCCTCGGGCAAAAGCGGGATCTTGACGACGATGTTGTCCTTGAGCTTGGCGTACTCGCGCGCCTCCCGCATCATGCCTTCGTAATCGATGGCGGTAACCTCGGCCGACACCGGCCCGTGCGGGATGACCTCGCAGATCTCGATCAGAACATCTCGGAAGCGGCGGCCGGTCTTGGCGACCAGCGATGGGTTGGTGGTGACGCCGTCGATGATGCCTTGGGCGGCGCACTCTCGGATCTCTTTGACGTCCGCGGTATCGATAAAGAACTTCATCGTTTCCTCCGCCCACTCGGGCTATGCTACGCGTCGTGTCGGTGCAGGATCTCGGTGGTTCGGATCTCCTCGAACTCGCGCTCGGCCTCGTCGGGACTGGCGGGCGGCGGCGCACCCCCGAGCTGCGCGCTGAGCTCTTTGACCTCCTGCCGCAACAGCTCGATCCCGACGGTGATCTCGACCAGCTTCTTGCGCGAGGCCACGGCCAACCGGCGCACCTCTTCGACTTTGGCCTGCAGTTTCTCCTTGGCCGCCACGACCAAAGTCTAGCATGAAGCTCCACATCGGGTGCTGCGGGTTTGCACTGCCGCAGAAGACCTATTATCAGCGCTTCCGCGTGATCGAGGTCCAGCAGACCTTCTACCAGCCGCCCAAGGCGGCCACCGCCACACGGTGGCGGAGTGAGGCCCCGCCCGACTTCCAGTTCGTGGTCAAGGCCTGGCAGCTCATCACGCACGAGCCCTCCAGCCCGACCTACCGGCGGCTCTCGAAGCCGATCCCGGCCCCTCTGCACGCGCGCTACGGCTCCTTTCGCGCGACCGAAGAGGTACGGGCGGCCTGGGAGGTCACGCGCAGCATCTGCGAAGAGCTGGCGGCCCCGGTCGTGTTGTTCCAGACCCCGGCCTCCTTTACCCCGACGCAGGCGCATCGTGCCCAGCTCGAGAATTTCTTCCGTGAGCTGCCCCGCGCCGGACGTCGCCTGATCTGGGAGCCGCGCGGGTTGTGGGAGCCGCGCGAGGTGGCGGCGCTGTGCGGCGCGCTGGAGCTGGTTCACGGCGTGGATCCGCTCCAGCAGGCGACCACCTCGACCGGGCTGGCCTACTACCGCCTGCATGGGCTGGGCGCGCCCGCGGGCAGCCATTCGGACGCCCAGCTCGAAAAGGCGCTGGCCGCGTGCGCGGGCTTCGACGAGGTCTTCGTGCTGTTCAACAACGTCCACATGGCGCGCGACGCCGAGCGTTTCCGCGCGCTCGCGCAGAAGCTCGGTGAGCCTGAACGCTAACGAGGTCGCGGCGGTATGCGCCGAGCTGGCGCCACTCCTCCACGGGCGCCGGGTGCAGAAGATCCATCAGACCGATCCCAGCACGATCGTGCTCGACCTGGCAGGAAGGTGGTTGCTCGTGTCCACGCATCCGCGCGCGGCGCGACTGCATCTTTTGGCAGGCAAGCCGACCGCGCCCGACGAGCCCACCGGATTTGCCATGCTGCTGCGCAAGCAGCTGGGCGGGCGGCGCCTGCAGGCCTTGCGGGCGCGGGCCGGAGACCGCGTCTGCGAGCTGTCGTTCACGGGAGGGGGCGGCCTGGTCGGAGAGCTGTTCGGGCGCGGCGGCGACCTGGTGCTGCTCGACGCTGCGGGCGTCGTGCAGGGAGCGCTGCATCGGCCGCGCGGGCAGCCTTATCAGCCGCCGCCGGCCCCGCCGGCACGCTCCTCACCGGTGCGCTGGCAGAGCGCAGCCGCGGTGGCGGAGCACTATGAGCGGTTGCTTGCGGACATCGCGCACGCGCAGGCGGCGCGCACGCAGGCCGCGGCCCGCCGGCGGCTCGAGCGGCTGGCCGCCAACCTGGAGGCCGACCTCGCGCGCGCTCAGCAGGCGCCCGCGCTACGCCGTCAGGCCGACCTCTTGCTCGCTCATCTGGCCGACATCCCGCGGGGCGCGCGCGCGATCGATCTCCCCGACGATTTCACCGGCGGCCCGCCCATTCACATCGCTCTCGATCCCGCGCGCAGCCCGAGCGAGCAGGCACAGGCGCTGTACCGGAGCGCGCGCAAGCTCGACACCTCGCGCGCCATCGTGAGCCAGCGCCTGGCCCAGGTGCGCGCTCAGCTGGCCGCGGACGCGCCGCCGCCCGCGAAGGCGGTCGCGCACGCGCGCACGCGGGACCGGGTGGCGGGCCGCAAGCTGCCCTATCGCGAGCTCGTCTCGGCAGCGGGCGACTCCATCTGGGTCGGCAAGAGTGCCCGCGAGAACGACACGCTCACCTTCCGCCACGCGCGCGGCTCGGATCTGTGGCTGCACGTGCGAGACGGCGCCGGCGCGCACGTGGTGGTGCGGGCGGCGCCCGGCCGCGCCATCGATCAGCGGACGCTGATCGATGCAGCCACGCTGGCGGCTCACTTCTCGGCCTTGCGCGAGGAAGCGCAAGTCGACGTGCAGTACGCGCTGCGCAAGCACGTGCGCAAGGCGCGGGCGCCCGGCGCGGTCTATGTCTCGGACGCCCGCACCATCCGCGTCCGCCTCGAGCCAGCGCGCCTCGCGCGCCTGCTGGGTCCACCCGGGGCTCGAAACAGCTAGGGCGACACCCTCACGGGCGCCGCCCTAGCGAACCCTACCCCACTCAAAAGGTAAAAGTCGAAGTCGGTGTAGGCAGTGGGGGTGGGGCGGGCGCCGCGGACTTCTTGCTCGTCCGCTTCTTGCGCGGCGCCGCTTTCTTCGAGGCCCTACGCTTTGCCGGTTTTCGTGACTTGGCGGATTTCTTTCGCTTTCCCGACTTGCGAGGGGCCCTTTTCTTGCCCTTCGAGGCCATCCCTACTTCTTCTTCTTGGTCTTTTTCTTCGTCGTCTTCTTCGCCGTCTTCTTCTTCTTCGCCATTGATCTACCCTCCTAGAGAGCCCCCAAAGGGGCCCTTGATAGTCAGGCTAGCCCAATAGACCGCCCTCTGTCAACAAAAATATGCTCAATTAAGTTTAATTTATATGATGCTGAAGTAAAAGGGAAACGAACTGAGCGCATTGGCACGACAAAAATCGCACCGCGGCCTACGTGCCAGCGCGTTGAAGTGGGTTCCCGGGTACGCTTCTTTCGCTTTACTTGGCAAAGTGGTTGAACTATGAAACCGGAACATGAAGTTCTCGTTCTCCTCGGAAGATCTGGTCAAGCTGCGCGGGGACATGCTGGCCCTCCCGGTATTCGAGGAGGAGCCGGCCCGGGAGCGAGCGGTTGTGACGCTCGACAAGCCTCTGGGTGGGCTCCTGGTGCGGCTCATCGACGAGGAGCGCTTCAAGGGCAAGAAGACGCAGTCGCTGTCCCTGCACACGCACAGCAAGATCGGGGCGGCCCGGCTGCTTCTGTTGGGGGCCGGGCCCCGCAAGGACTTCGAGCCCAGCGAGATGCGCCCGCTGGCGGCACGAGCCGCCCGCGCCGCCCAGAGCGCAGGGGCGCGCTCGCTCGTGCTCCTTCTGCCGGACCTCGATCGCCCGTCGCAGGAGCGGGCCGTGCAGCTGGCCACCGAGGGCGTCGAGCTGGGCCGCTACCGTTTTGACAAATATCTGTCCGAGGACCGGCGGCAGCCCGACACGCTGGTCGAGGCCAACTTCGCGATCGAGAAGAACGGAGGCCGCATCGACGGTTTGCGGCGCATGGTCGATCGGGGCAAGGTGGTCGCAGCTGCAGTCGCGCGCGCGCGCGACCTGGTCAACGAGCCCGCGGGCGAGATGACGCCGCGTCGGATAGCCGAGATTGCGAAGGATCTGGCCAAGAAGCATGGCTTCGAGGCCAAGGTGCTGGGGCCCAAGGAGTGCGAGAAGCTGGGCATGGGCATGTACCTCGCGGTCGCCCGCGGCTCCGACGAGGAACCGCGTCTGGTTCACCTGACCTACAAGCCCAAGGGCAAGGCGCGCAAGCGGGTGGCGTTGATCGGCAAAGGGGTGACGTTCGACTCGGGCGGCCTGTCGCTCAAGCCATCCGCTTCCATGGAGGACATGAAGATGGACATGGCGGGCGCAGCCGTGGTCATCCAGGCCATCGCCGCGCTGGCCGAGTTGGGAGCGCCGGTCGAAGTGCACGCGATCGCGCCCTGCACCGAGAACATGCCGTCGGGTCGTGCCTACAAGCTCGGCGATGTGCTGAAGTCGTTGGCTGGCAAGACCGTCGAGATCAACAACACCGATGCCGAGGGTCGCCTGGCCCTGGGCGACGCCATCACCTACGCGCAGAGCTTCGAGCCCGATGAGATATTCGACTTCGCCACCTTGACCGGAGCGTGCCTGGTGGCGCTGGGTCCACACATCGCGGGCGTGATGACCAACCAACCCAAGCTACGCGAGCGCTGGCTGGGCGCGGCCGCGCTGGCGGGCGAGGAGATGTGGCCGCTGCCCCTGCCCGAGCGGCTCAAGGAGCAGCTGAAAAGCGAGATCGCCGATATGAAAAATACCGGCGAGCGCTATGGCGGAACCCTGACTGCTGGGCTTTTCCTCAAGGAATTCGCCGGTGATACGCCATGGGTGCATGTCGATCTGGCGGGCCCCGCGTTCGCGGAAAAAGAGTGGGGGCACGTACCCAAGGGGGGCACCGGATTTGGCATCGCCACCGTGGTCGAGTACCTCACCGCCCGCGAGTAATCCGAACGCTTTCTGTCACTTACGGTTTGACTCCCATGCCGCAGTGTGTTATGGTTTTGGGACGGGAGGAGGAATGCAGACACAGTTCCGGATTGGCGACAAGGCGGTCTACCCCGCACATGGAGTGGCCGAGGTCTTGGGCATTGAGAGTAAGGAAATCTCAGGCGCTAAGCAGACTTTCTACATTCTGAAAATCCTCGAGAGCGGCATGCGGATCATGGTTCCAACCAAGAATGTGGATGCGGTCGGCCTGCGCGGCGTCATCAGCCCGCAGGAAGCGGATGAGGTGTACGCGATTCTCAAGTCCAAGGAAATCTCGGTGGAAGGCCAGACCTGGAACCGGCGCCACCGCGAATACATGGAAAAGATCAAGACCGGAAGCGTATTCGAGGTCGCCGAGGTTCTGCGCGATTTGTCACTTCTGCGCTCGGACAAGGATCTCTCGTTTGGCGAGCGCAAGGTGCTCGATACCGCGCGTGCGCTGCTGGTCAAAGAGCTCGCAGTTGCCAAACGCCGCAAGGAAAGTGACATCCAGCGCGAGCTGGACAAGATCTTCCGCTGTTAGCGCCCGCGCACGGTTGCACTCACGCCACAAGCTGATCCTGAGCGAGCCGGCGCCGGCTGCGCCTCACCACCGGATCAGGGCGCTGCCCCACGTGAAGCCGGCGCCGAAGGCGCACAGGCACACAGTCGTGCCCGGTTTGACCCGGCCCGCCTGGATGCACTCGTCGAGCGCGAGCGGAATCGAGGCCGCGGTGGTGTTGCCGTAGCGCTGGATGTTGTTGTAGACGCGGTCGTCGGACAGCCCCAGGATCTTCTGCACCATCTCGCTGATGCGCAGGTTGGCCTGGTGCGGGATGAGCAGATCGAGGTCGGACAGGGCCAGCTGGTTGGCAGCCAGCGCCTCGTGCACCGCCTCGGGCATCCGGGTGACCGCGTGCTTGAACACCTGGCGGCCCTGCATTTTTGGGTAATGCCGTCCCTCGGCCAGGTCGGCGGCCGTGATGCGCGGGTGGAACTGTGAGCCCGGTTTCTCGATCCAGAGCATCTCGGCCAGCGAGCCATCGGCGTGCAGGTGAGTCGACAGAATGCCCCGGCGCTCCTCATCCGAGGGGCCGACCACGACTGCCCCCGCACCGTCGCCGAAGATGACCGCGACGTCGCGACCCGCGGTCGACAGATCGAGCCCGGTCGAGTGGACCTCGGTCCCGACCACAAGGATGCGGTCGTACATGCCGCTCTTGATGTACTGGTCGGCGATCGAGAGACCGTAGATGAAGCCGGTGCATTGCTGGCGGATGTCGAGCGCCGGGATGCCGCTCAGGCCGAGCTGACGCTGCACGAACACGGCAGTACCCGGGAATTCATGGTGGGGCGAAAGCGTCGCCAGCACGATCATCTGGATGTCGGAGGCGGCCAGGCCGGCCGCGCTGAGCGCGCGCTCGGTGGCCCGGGTGCCCAGCTCGGCCGGGCCCTCACCCGGCTCGACCCAGCGCCGCTCCTCGATGCCCGTGCGCTCGATGATCCACTCGTTGGAGGTGTCCATCCACTGGCGCAGGTCGTCGTTCTTGACCACGCGGGCGGGCACATAGCTGCCCACGCCCAGGATGCGCGAACGTCGCATCGATGTCTCCTCTCCCTCCGGGGCCGCTCACACGTCCAGGTTGCGCACGTTGAGCGCATTCTGCTCGATGAACTCGCGGCGCGGCTCGACCAGATCGCCCATGAGAACCGTGAAGATCTTGTCGGCCTCGACCGTATCGTCGACTCGAACCTGCAAGAGAGTGCGCTTGTCGGGATCCATGGTGGTCTCCCAGAGCTGCTGCGGGTTCATCTCGCCCAGCCCCTTGTAGCGCTGGATGAGAAGCCCCTTGCGGCCCTGCCGGTCGACCGCGGCCACCAGCTCCTCGATGCGCACGATCTCGGCCCGGTCTTTGCTGTCCTCGAGCGCCCACGGCGGCTCACCGAGCTTGCTCTTGGTCTTGGCCAGCTCGGCGTACTCGGACGATTTCATGAAGTCGAAGTCGATCACGGTCTGCTTGCGCACGCCGCCGGGCGAGGCCGGCACTCGGATCTTGAAGCCCCCGTGCTCGGCGTCGGCATCGAGGCTGAACTTGGTGCCCGACAGCTCCGGGCTGGCCTTCTTGAGATAGGCCTCGACCGGCCCGTACAGGATGCCCGCCAGCACCTTCGGATCCTTTTTGAGGAACTCGGTGTCGTCCGCGGTCTCGCCGCCCGCCTTGCGCTTGGCCTGCAGGATGCCGTGCACGATGGCGTCGACGATGCGCGAGTCACCCTTCTTGTCGATCTGCGCGAGCGCCTTTTTGGCCGCGATGGCCGATTGGACGAGGGCGCGTAGATCCTCGCCTGTGATACGCCGGCCTTCCTGCGTGACCAGCGTCAGGTTCTCGAGCGCGCTCGCGATCAGGAAGTCCTCGAGCGCCGGCTCGTTTTTGAGGTAGAGCTCCTTCTTGCCCTTCTTCACCTTGTACAGCGGCGGCTGCGCGATGTAGATGTAACCGCGCTCGATCAGCTCGTAATACTGTCGGTAGAAGAAGGTGAGCAGCAACGTGCGGATGTGGCTTCCGTCCACGTCCGCATCGGTCATCACGATGATCCGGTGGTACCGGGTCTTGTCGATTTCTTTCTGGTCGCCCACCCCGCAGCCGAGCGCGGTGATGAGCGTCGCGATCTCCTGCGACGACAGCATCTTCTCGAGGCGCGCGCGCTCGATGTTGAGGATCTTGCCGCGCAGGGGCAGGATGGCCTGCGCGCGCCGGTCGCGGCCCTGCTTGGCCGACCCGCCGGCCGAATCGCCCTCCACGATGAACAGCTCGCTCTGGGCCGGGTCGCGTTCCTGGCAGTCGGCCAGCTTGCCGGGCAGCGACGCCATGTCGAGCGCGCCCTTGCGCTGCACCATCTCGCGCGCTTTGCGGGCGGCCTCGCGCGCACGCGCGGCCAGCACGGCCTTGGCGACGATGGACTTGGCCTCCTTGGGATGCTCCTCCAGGTACTTGCCCAGCTTCTCGTTGACGATCTGCGTGACGATGCCGGCCACCTCGGAGGAGACCAGCTTGTCCTTGGGCTGGTTGTTGAACTTGGGATCGGGATGCTTGACGCTGATGACCGCCGTCAGGCCCTCGCGCAGGTCGTCGCCGCTCAGGCCCTGCTTGAGATCTTTCATCAGCGGCGTGTCGGCGCCGTAGGCGTTGACCGTGCGCGTCAGCGCCTGCCGGAATCCGGTCAGGTGCGTGCCGCCGTCCTTGTTCTTGATGTTGTTGGTGAAGCAGAAGATGTTTTCCTGGAACGAGTCGTTCCACTGCAGCGCGATCTCGACCTCGACCTGGTCGACTTTGCCCTGCACCAGAATCGGCGGCTCGTGCAGGGCCTGCTTGGTCTTGTTGAGGTCGCCCACGAACGAGGCGATGCCGCCCGCATAGTTGAACTCGTGCTTCTTCTCGGAGCGCTCGTCGGTGATGGTGATGGTGACGCCGCGGTTGAGGTACGACAGCTCACGCAGCCTTTGCGACAGAATGTCGAACGACACCTCGGTCACGCCCTTGAACACATTCGGATCGGGCTTGAAGGTGACCTTGGTGCCCGTGCGGTCGCTGACGCCGATGGCCTTGAACTCGGTCGCCGGCGCGCCTCGACGATACTCCTGGTACCAGGTCTTGCCGTCCCGGCGCACCTCGACCTTGAGCCACTCACTGAGCGCGTTGACGACCGAGACGCCCACTCCGTGCAGGCCGCCCGACACCTTGTAGCTCTGGTGCGTGAACTTCGCGCCCGCGTGCAGCAGCGTCATCACGACTTCCAGGCTCGGGCGCTTTTCGGTCGGATGCATCTCGACCGGGATGCCGCGGCCATTGTCCTCGACCGTGACCGAGCCATCGAAGTGAATGGTGACGTCCACGCGGTCGCAGAAGCCGGCCAGCGCCTCGTCCACGGCGTTGTCGACCACCTCGTACACCATGTGGTGCAGGCCGGTGCCGTCATCGGTGTCGCCAATGTACATGCCCGGGCGCTTGTGAACGCCCTCGAGGCCTTTCAAGACCTGGATGCTCTCCGCAGTGTAGTCGCTGGCCCCGTTTTGGGACCCCGCTGCAGGTTCCGGAGAGCCGTTCAGATGGCTGCTCATGGTCGGTGATTGCTGAAGAGTTTTAGATATCTAGCATGAAAGGCCAGGGTTGTAAAGCGAATTCGCTCCCTGAAAATCACCATTAACCACTTGAAAATCCTTACGATACTCTGTGAGTAAGATGTGCGCTGGATCGGTCGTGGTGATCACACATTGACAGGTCATTCCACCAATGAATTCAAAAAGATATCTATTCCGCTGCGGATCCAGCTCGCTCGACACATCGTCCAGCATCAAAACCGGCGTCTCACCCAGTCGTTTTTCGAGGTGCTGGATCTCGGCGATCTTGAGCGCGAGCACGAGCGCGCGCAGCTGACCTTGCGAGCCGTACAGCCGCGCCGAACGCCCCTCCAGCACCAGCTCGAGGTCATCCGTATGCGGGCCCGCGCTGGTGAATCCGCGCGCCCGATCGCGCCGCAACCCGTCCGCGAGCGCGCGCCGGATGGCCGCCGCATCCGAGGCCGCGGCTTGGTACCGGAGCTGCGCCGCCAGGCCGCTGTGCGTGACCGCTTCATAGGCGGCCGCAAAGCCGGCGCCGATCTCACTGACGTAGCGCGTACGCTCGCTCACGATGCGCCCGCCCACCTCGGACAGCCGCTCATCGTAGGTCTCCAGCAGCGCTGCCTCGGGACTGGCGCCCGCGGCCTCGCGCAGGAGCGCGTTGCGACTGCGCAGCAGCTTTTCGTACTCCTGGGCCAGCTTGAGGAACCCGGGCTGCGCGTGAAACACGGCGCGGTCGAGAAAGCGCCGGCGCGCGGCCGGGCTGCCCTTGGGCAGGCGCAGATCCTCGGGCGAGAACAGCACTGCATTGAATCCACCGAACCAGTCGGCGGCCGCGCGCACGGCCTTGCCGTCCACGCGCGCGACCCTTTGCCCGGGCCGCACCGTGACCTCGAGCAAACGCTCGAGCGCGCGACGCTCGACCCGCGCCCTGATCTGGGCCTGGGCCCGCTCGAAACGGATCAGCTCCTCGGTCTTGCCGGCTCGGAACGAGCGCAGGGTGGCCAGAAAGTACACCGCTTCCAGAAGGTTGGTCTTGCCCTGCGCGTTGTCGCCCGAAAAAACGTTGATGCGCGGATGCAGCTCCACCAGCGCGTGCTTGATGTTTCGCCAGTCGGTGAGCTGTAAAGCGAGAAGCTTCAAATGCGCATCGGCATGATGACGCCGAGATACTCGTTCTTGGCGCTGCCGGGGCGAATCACACCTGGATCGAGCTCGCCGCCCAGCTCGAGCTTGACCTCCTCGTCGTCGATCTGCGTGATGACGTCGATGAGGTAGCGGGCATTGAAGCCAATCAGCAGCTCGGCGCCTTTGTAGTCGGCTTCCAGCTGCTCGCGCGCTTCGCCCAGGTCCGGGTTGTCGCTCGTGATCTCCAGCGCGTCCGGGGACAGGTGCAGCTTGATGCCAAACGTGCGGTCGCTGGCCATGATCGAAATGCGCCGCAGGGCATCGAGAAGAGCCGACCGCGGCAGGATCATGGTCTTGTCGTGCTCCTTGGGCACCACCGCCTCGTAGGGTGGAAACTGCGCGTCGATGAGCTTGGCCGACAGCGCGAGCGTGCCCACTCGCACGAACACGTGGCCCTGGTGCAGCCCCAGCTCACACGTCCCCTCGTGGCCTTCCAGGATGCGCTGCATTTCCTGCAGACCCTTGCGCGGGATGATGACCCCCTGCGCAAGCTTGGGCCCCGCCGGCAGGTCACGGTCGACCTTGCTCAGCCGGTGGCCGTCGGTCGATACCATGCGAGCGCGTTTGCCGTCGCTCTCCAGCATGACTCCATTGAGGTGATAGCGCGTTTCATCGGTCGACGCCGAAAACAGAGTCTTTGCGATCATGTCGCGCAGCATCGCGGCTTCGATCTTGGAGAAGCCGACCTCGCGATGATTGGGCAGCTTGGGAAAATCGCGGTCGGCCATGCCGACCAGCTTGTATTCGGCGCGACCGCTCTTGATCTCGGCCCAGTTGTTGTCGGCTCGTCGCAGCGTCAGGTCCTCGCCCGGCAGCGCCTTGACAATGTCAAACAGGTGCTTGGCGCTGAGCGTTACCCCGCCTTCCTTGTCCACGCGCGCCGGCAGCTCTGCGCTCACTCCTACGGTCAGGTCGGTGGCCGCGCACAGAACGCGCTCCTTGCCATCCGAGCGCAAAAGGACGTTGGCCAAGATGGGCAGGGTGCTCTTTCGATCCGCAATGCCTTGCGCCGGGTAGAGCCCCTTCAAGAACTCCGCTTTCTGAATCTTGAACTCCATGCGCTCACCTTCCAGCGCGCGTTCAGAGCGCGCTTGATCTAGGGATCACCCAAATAAAAAAAGATAGTCGGAGTAGTATCGCCTGTGGATCTGTGGGATCGGATGGTAGCCGTTCGTGACGGCTTGGATCGAGCTGTGGGCAGGCAGCGGATCGGCGAGTGGGAAAGTCGGTCGTTGTCCACCGTGAGCTGTCTCCACTTCGCCATCCCCCGCCAGGCCACAGTCCTTTTCACAGCGCCTCATGAACGCCGAAACCAGGATCGACGGCGCGCGTAATGCGGAGGTAGCACAGCCCGAGCGATCCTTCAACCGTCAGTTGGTGATCTTCTGGGTGATGGCGTCGACCTCGTGCTTGAGCACGCGGTCGGTCTCGAGCTGCTTGGCGATCTTGTCGCGCGCCGCCAACACGGTCGTATGGTGCTTGCCGCCAAAGCCGCGGCCGATCTCGGGCAGGCTGCAGCCGGTCAGCTTGGCGCACAGGTACATGGCCACGGCCCGCGGCTTGGTGATCTGGCTGTGGCGCTTGGGGCTCTTGAGGTCGGCCACCTTGCACCCGTAGTGCTCGGCCACGTGCCGCAGCACGTTGTCGATGGTGACGCGCTCGTTGGCGCGCGCAGTCAGCTCGGGCAGCTTGGCCTCGGCCAGCTCGCGGGTGATGCGGCGCTGGCCCTCGAGTGAGGCGAAGAAGGCCAGTCGGATAAGCGCGCTCTCGAGCTCGCGCACGTTGCGCTTGAACGCGGCCGCCAGCAGCTGGGCGACCTCGTCGGGCAGGTCGAGCTCCGACAGCTCGGCCTTGCGGCGCAAAATCGCGATGCGGGTTTCGAGATCGGGGGGCTCGACCTCGACCACCAGACCCCACTTGAAGCGTGAGCGCAGCCGGTCCGGGATGTCCGAGATCTCCTCGGGCGTGCGGTCGGAAGACAGGACGATCTGCTTTTGGCCGTGATGGAGCGCGTTGAAGGTGTTGAAGAACTCGTCCTGGGTCGAGTTTTTCCCCGACAGGATCTGGATGTCGTCGACCAGAAGCACGTCAGGCTCTTCACGGTAGCGCCGCCGGAACTCCTCGGCGCGATCGGGCGAGCGCAGGGACGTGATGTACTGGTTCATGAAGGTCTCGCACGCGACGTACAGCACCTTCCAGTGCGGATGCTGTGACAGGATGTGATGGCCAACCGCGTGCAGAAGGTGCGTTTTGCCGAGCCCCGAGTCACCGTAGATGAGCAGCGGATTCCAGGTCGAGATGCCGCCCGGCTGCTCGGCCACCCCGCGGCATGCGCTGTAGGCGGTCTTGTTGGTGGGCCCGGGTACGAATTGCTCGAACGTGTAACGCGGGTTGAGGCCGGCCTGTCCGAACCTTGCGGCCGTGCTTGGTGTGGGCTCGGCCGCGCCCTGGGGCCGGCCCACGTGATCGGCTTCGTCCACCTCGAACACGACCTCGCACTCCTGCTGCAGTTGCTCCTTGAGTCGATCGAGCAGGAAGGGCAGGTAGTTCTGCTGAATCATCTCGAGGTGCCAGCGACTGGGCACCTTGACGACGAAGCGCGGACCTTCCTCGGACACCGGCTCGAGAGGTTCGATCCAATCTTTGATGGCTTGAGGCTTGACAACTTTGGCCAGGGAATTGACCGCGTTGGCCCACGCACCGGTCATTTTTTGCCCCCTGAGGTGACCAGCTGCCTGCACAAAAGAAACACCTCCCACAGGTTGCCCACACGCTGTGGACAACAGGTCGCCTCCGATCGAGCGGGTGTAGTGTCGTTCTCTCTAGATTCGGCCCACGTCTCTCCCGTGAGGTGAGCGAGGCCCATGCTTAGCAAAGCGTCCGGAGCGTGACAAGACCTAAAATGCAAGCGCGTGCGAGGCACGCGAGATCGCGTGAAATTTTTTTGTGGGGCGGATTTGCAACGCGCTCGCTTGTGAATAGTCTGATCGGTTCCGTCACGCTAATGTCTCCGAATTGCCGGAAAATCTCGCAGCCCAAATCTTGTCCGCTGGTGCAGGCCGCACGCCGCGAGACTTTGCTCGATCGCGATCGCGAGAACCCGCATCGCAAGCGGTCTAGCGCGATCGCGGCCCGGGTCCGCCGCGACCTGATTCGGTTTCCAGCGATCGTGCGCCGGGCCACGACTTGACAGGTAGGGATCCGATTGGTATCAATCCGTGTCTTTTTCTACGACAGGGAGTCGAATCGTGAAGCGAACATTCCAACCGCATCGCAAGCGCCGCAAGCGCACGCACGGCTTTCGCAAGCGCATGCGGACGCGCGCGGGGCGCACCGTGATCAAGCGTCGGCGCAAGAAGGGCCGCAAGCGGCTGTCCGTCGGCGTCGCCAAGAAGTAACCTGCGCGGTGCATACTAATAAGGAAGCAACGCGGTGGTCGAGGAGTCGTTCCCAGCCGCGGAGCGGCTGCGCAAGCGCTCCGAGTTCCTGCTGGTCCAGCGCCGTGGCAAGAAGCTGCAAAGCCCCCATTTTCTGGTGTTCGTGCGAACCGGATCGCAGCCTTCGACCCGAATCGGCATCACCGTGAGCAAGAAGGTCGGTGGGGCTGTTCAGCGTAATAGGATCAAGCGCCTGGTGCGCGAGGTGTTCCGGCGGAACAAGTCGCTTTTTCCGGGCGGCAAGGATATCGTCCTGGTGGCCAAGCGCAACGCGATCGAGATCGATTACGCCGGCTTGGTTCAGGAAATGAGACAAGCTTTCTGCAAGTGGCCCGCATGATGAAGTGGCTTCTGCTCGCGCTCCTGGCGCTCTACCGCGCGCTGGTCTCGCCGCTTTTGGCACTCCTGGGCGCGCGCTGTCGCTTCTACCCGAGCTGCAGCGCCTACGCGGCCGAGAGCGTGCGGCGCTTCGGTGCGGCCCGCGGCAGCCTCCGAGCGGCGCGACGGCTCTTGCGCTGCCATCCCGGACACCCGGGCGGAGTGGATCTGCCGTAAGAGGTCGCGATGGGCGGAATGGACACCAAACGAACCCTGATCATGATCGCGCTGCTGGCGACGATCTGGATCGTCTGGATGCGCTTCTTCATGCCCAAGCCGCCACCGCAGCCGGCGCAGCAGCCGCCGCCGCAGGCGCCCGCCACGCAGACCCAGGCGCCGTCGGCGCCCGAGGGCGCGCCCGCGGCCGCCACCACGCCCGCCCCACCGGGCGCGCAGAAAGAGCCGGGCGCGGCGGCCCCGACTTCGTCTCGGCCGCCCGAAGAGAAGGTCACGCTCGAGAGCAAGCGCTGGAAGGCCACCTTCTCGAGCTATGGCGCCGCGCTGACGTCCTTCGAGCTGCTCGACCCGCAATACCGAGAGCACGTGGGCGCGACCGAGGTGCCGGTCGACCTGGTCAAGACGCCGGGCCAGCCCGCGCTCGCGACCACGTTCGACGACAGCAGCTTCCAGGTGCCGCCCGATGCGGCCTGGCAGGTCGACCGGCGCGGTGCCGACGCAGTTGCGTTCGTCTGGCAGGGCGCGGGTGTACGCGTGAGCAAGGAGTTCAAGGTCGAGCCCGCGGGCGCACACACGCTGACTCTGGCGGTGGCGATCACGAACACCGGCGAGAAGCCAGTCGTCACGCATGTGCAGCTGCGTTCATACAGCCGCCACGATTTCACGGAGAAGAGCGGTTTCGGGCGGCCCGCCCCCAACCTCTGGATGCCGGCCTGCTACGTGGACGGCAAGGTTCGCAAAAAAGGGTTCGAGGAGCTGCGCGACAAGGGTGCCTTGAGCGCAACCGGCGACACGCGGTGGGTCGGGGTGACCGATCGCTACTTCATGCTGGCGGTGGCGCCGATGCCAGACCCGGCCCACGGCCCGCGCACCTGCAGCGGCGAGGTGGTCGACTCGCGAGCGGGACTGTTCCAGGCCGCGCTGCTGCTGCCCGAGCAGCGCATCGAGCCCGGGCGCAGCCAGAGCGAGAGCTTCGTCGTTTTCGCGGGGCCCAAGATCCTGAACGAGCTCGACGCGGTGAAGCCGGGCGGGCAGAAGTCGGATCTGGGTGATTCGGTCGACTACGGTTGGTTGAGCCCGATCTCGCGCGTGATGCTGCTGGTGCTCGTGGGCGTGCGCCGGGTCATTGGAAGCTGGGGCGTGGCCATCATCGCGCTGACGCTCCTGGTCAAGCTCCTGACCTACCCGCTGACCCAGAAGAGCATGAAGTCGGCCAAGGAGATGGCCAAGCTCAAGCCCAAGATCGAGGCCCTGCAGAAGCGGTATAAGGACGACAAGCAGCGCCTCAACCAGGAAATGATGGGCCTGTACAAGTCGCACGGCGTCAATCCGCTGGGCGGCTGTCTGCCCATGCTGATCCAGCTGCCCATCTGGTGGGCGCTCTACGCGACCCTGGGCAACGCGGTCGAGCTGTACCGCTCCAAGTTTTTGTGGATGCCTGACCTCACGCGCGCCGACCCGTACTACATCACGCCCATCGCGATGGGCATCTTCATGTTTCTGCAGCAGCGCATCACACCCATGCCGACCGACAGCGAGCAGCAGAAAATGATGATGTACATGATGCCGGTCGTGTTCACGGTGATGTCGCTGTGGTTCCCGGCCGGGTTGACGGTTTACATCTTGACCAACACGCTTCTGACCATGGTCCAGCAATGGTGGATGAACCGGGCCGGTGGTGAGAAAGTGCTCAAGGCGGCACGGGCAAGTTGAAAAAGGCCCGCCGGTCGTGCTAACGAAGCGGCCATGAGCGGCGAGCAAAGGCGCCAAGGACACCCATGACCTCGAACCTGAGCAAACGGGACGAGGCTCAGCGCGCTCTCGCTGGGATCCTGCGCCGGATGGGCATCGACGCCGAGATCTTGGGACGCGAGGACGACGAGCGCATCACGCTCGACATTGCAGGCGCCGAAAGCGGCCTGGTCATCGGCAAGAAAGGCCAGACCCTGGACGCCCTGCAGTTCCTGGTCAACAAGATCGTTCACCGCGATGCCGAAGGGCGCAAGCCCATCGTGCTCGACAGCGAGGGCTACCGGGGGCGGCGGGAGGAGTCGCTGGTGGAGCTGGCCCATCGATTGGGCGAAAAGGCGATCCGGACCAATCGGACTGTGACCATGAGCCCGATGAGCCCGCACGACCGGCGCATCATCCACATTACGCTCGACAAGGTTCCGGGTGTGACCACCCGCAGCGAGGGCGAGGGCGCGTTCCGGCGCCTGCTCATCATCCCGGCGCCCGAGAAGCAAGTGTAGCGGGTGCAGGAGGAGACGATCGCGGCCATCGCGACCGCGCCCGGCGGCGGGATCGGTGTGGTGCGCGTGAGCGGCCCGCAGGCGCTCGAGGTGGCGGCGCGGGTGGTGCGACCGTGGCCGGCTGCGCCCGAGAGCCACCGCATGTGGCGCGCGCAGGCGGCCGGCGACGAGATCTTGTGCGTGGTCATGCGCGCGCCCGGCTCGTACACGGGCGAGGACGTGGTGGAGCTGCACGGCCACGGGAGCGCGCTCGGGCTGCGCGCGCTGCTGGCCGCGCTGGTCGATTCGGGTGCGCGGGTGGCCGAGCCGGGCGAGTTCACGCGCCGCGCGTTCTTGAGCGGGCGCATGGATCTGTCGCGTGCCGAGGCGGTTGCGCAGGTCATCGGCGCCCGCACGGAGCAGGCGCTGCGGGCCGCGCAGGCCAACTTGCGCGGCGCCACCGCGACTGCCGTGAGCAGGGCCCGCGAGCGCGTGGTGTCGCTTCTGGCCGAGGTGGAGGCGCAGGTCGATTTTCCCGAAGAGCAGCTCGATTTTGCGCCGGCGGCTGCGCTGGCGGCCCAGGCGCATGCAACGGCGGCCGCGCTCGACCGGCTGTGCGCGAGCTGGCGGCGCGGGCGGCTGCTCGGAGCCGGCCTGACGGTGGCGCTGGTGGGGCGCCCCAACGTCGGCAAGTCCAGCCTGCTGAATGCGCTGGTGGGACAGGAGCGGGCGCTGGTGACCGAAACCCCGGGCACCACCCGCGACTATGTCGAGGTCGCGATGGACTGGGATGGTGTGCCGGTCACGCTCATCGACACCGCGGGCGAGCGCGAGGCCACCAGTGCGGTGGAGCGGCGCGGCGTGGAGCTGGGGCGCCGGCGCGCCGCGGAGGCGGATGTCGCGATCCTGGTCGTGGACGCGAGTGCACCCGCGCTCGACGATGTGCGCGCGCACGTGGTGGCGCTCAACAAGATTGATCTGGCGCCCGAGCAGCCCGCGCTGACGACCGCGCTGCCGGTGGTCCCGACCTCGGCGCTCGAGCGCACCGGGCTGGCGGCGCTGCGGGCGGCCGTGCTCGCTGTGGCGGGTCTGTCCGGGGACGACCAGGCCGGCGAGCCCATCTTGGCCAGCGAACGGCAGCAGGCTGCCCTGCGCGAGGCCCAGGCCGCGCTGGTACAGGCTGCGTCGGCGCTGGCGGACGGGGCGCCGCCCGAGCTGGCGGCGATGGATTTGCGGGTGGCGCTGGATCGGCTGGGTCGGGTGACCGGAGAATCGGTCGACCAGGCGGTGCTGGACGCCGTTTTCGCGCGCTTTTGCATCGGGAAGTAGCGAGCATGCTGGGATGGTTTGTGCGTGCGCTCTGTCGGCCGCTGGCGCCGCGGGTGGCGCTCGAGCGGGCCGACGCGATCGTGGTGCTGGGGGCACCGGTGGGCCCGGGCGGCGCCATCGGGGCGGCGCTCGAAGAGCGGGTGCGGGCGGGGGTGGCGCTGTGGCAACGCGGGCTGGGCCAATGGCTGATCGTCAGCGGGGGTGCGGCGCTGGCGGGCCTCATGCCCGAGGCGCCGGCGATGGCCGCGCGGGCGCGAGAGCTGGGTGTGCCCGCGGACGCGGTGTGGGTGGAGGATCAGTCGCGCTCGACGCGCGAGAATGCGGAGCGGAGCGCGGCCCTGCTGCGGGCGCGCGGCCTGGGCAGCGCCATCGTGGTCACGCAGCCCTACCACCTGCGCCGCGCGATTGCCTTCTTCACGCGCCAGGGCATTTCGGCGCAGCCTTACTTCATGGCCGATAGCTGCATCTTCGAGGGGGGCGCGACCAGCGCGCGCTCGCTACGCTGGGTGGTCCGCGAATATCTGCTCCTGCTGCACTACCGCCTGCGCGGCGAGCTGTAGCAGGGGCTCGGGCGGGGTCGGCTCGCCATGGCGCAACGTGCCCAGCAGCGCCTGGCTGGTCAGGCGAGCGATCCAGTGCGGGTTGCTGGGCTGGTCGGGGGTGTGCTCGGGCGTGACCTGGCTGAGCACGATGCCGGCCACCGCGAGCCCGCGTCGCTCGGCTTCGGCCACGGTCAGCAGCGTGTGATTGATGGTGCCGAGCCCCGCGCGCGCGACCACGAGCAGCGGCAAGCCCAGGTGCGCGGCCAGGTCGGCCATGGTGCGGCGGCCGCCGAGCGGACACAAGAGGCCTCCGGCGCCCTCGACCAGCGCCAGCTGTGCGCGCTCGCGCTGCCAGGCCGCCGAAAGGTCGGCGGCCAGGAGATCGAAATCGATGGTCAAGCCCGCCTGCTCGGCCGCCACACCGGGTGCGACCGGGGCGGCAAATCGATAGCGGCACACGGGCGCGTGGCCGGCGGCGGCCGCGATGCGCGCGGCATCGTCGCCGTTCCCACTCTCGACCGGCTTGGCGGCCAGCACGCGCAGCCCGCGTGCTCGCAGGGCACGCGCCAGCACGGCCACGACCGTGGTCTTGCCGACCGCGGTGTCGGTCCCGGTGACGAAGAATCCGCTCAGGCGCATGTCTCGACGATGGCGGCGCGGGTGGCCGCGACCAGCTCGCCGATCTCGTCGAGCGTGATGCTGAGCGGCGGCATCAGGACGATGACATCGCCGAGTGGGCGCAAAATCACGCCGTGTCGGCGCGCGGCCCGACACACGCGCGCCCCGGTCGCCTCCTCGAACCGGAACGGTCCCAGCTCGATGCCGACCATGAGCCCCTTGTGGCGGATCTGCGCGACCGCACGCAGCGGAAGGATGTGATGGCCCAGCTCGGCCTGCAAGCGCGCGATCTGGTCCGGCAGGCGCGCCAACACCTGGTCGCGCTCGAATAGGTCGAGCGAGGCCAGGGCGGCTGCGCAGGCCAGCGCGTTGCCGGTGTAGGTGTGGCCGTGAAAGAAGGTCTTGCGGTCCGCGTGCGCGCCCAGGAAGGCGTCGAAGATGGGCTGCGTGGCCAGCGTGGCGGCCAACGGGAGGTAGCCCCCGGTCAGGCCCTTGGCCAGGGCCATCAGGTCGGGCGTGACGCCCTCGTGCTCGCACGCGAACATGCGGCCGGTGCGACCGAAGCCGGTCGCCACCTCGTCGGCGATCAGCAGGACGTCGTGCTGCCGGCACAGCTCGGCCGCATCGCGCAGAAAGCCGGTCGGCGCCAGCTGAATGCCGGCTGCCGCCTGCACGATCGGCTCGACGATCAGGGCCGCGATCTGGTCGGCGTGCTCGGCCAGCAGGGCCGCCAGCGCGTCGGCGCGGCTCGGGATGCGGTAGCAAGGCATGAGCAGGGGCGCAAACAGCTGGTGGAACAGCTCGATCCCACCCACGCTGACCGCGCCCAGCGTGTCGCCGTGATAGGCCTGCTCGAGCGCGACGAAGCGCAGCTTGCGGGAGCGGCCGCGATGATGAAAGTACTGATAGGCCATCTTCAGGGCGACCTCGACCGCGGTCGATCCGCTGTCCGAGTAGAAGACCTTGGCGAGGCCGGGCGGGGCGATCCGGATGAGACGCTCGGCCAGCTGCGCGGCCGGTGGGCTGGCCAGGCCGAGCAGGGTAGTGTGGGCCACCCGGTCGAGCTGGCTGCGAATGGCGTCGTCGATCTCGGGGCGGCGGTGGCCGTGAACCGTCACCCACAGCGAGGAGACGCCATCGAGGTAGCGACGGCCGACCTGGTCGAAGAGGTAGTTGCCCTGGGCGCGCTCGATGACCAGCGGGTCGTCGCTGATCCAGTCGCGCATCTGCGTAAAGGGATGCCAGACGTACTGCCGATCGAGATCTGCGATGGTGCTCATGGCAAGAGGCCTCGGATGTCGGCGAGCGCGGCGAGCGCGCGCTCGATGTCGGGGTCGGTGTGGGCGCTGGACAGGGCGAAGCGCAGGCGGGCGGTGCCGCGTGGAACCGTGGGCGGGCGGATGCCCTGCGCGAAGATGCCGCGCTCGAGCAAAGCCTCGCACGCGTGCATGGCGGCCGTGGCGTCGCCGATGACGATGGGAACGATATGCGACCAGCGGCCGCGTGGGGCGGGCAGCCCGAGCGCGGCCAGGCCGTCTGCAAACCGGGTGGCGACCTGCTGGAGCTGGGCGCGCCGGGCGGTGCCCTCGGCGCCGGCCGCCAGCGTCACCGCGGCGTGGGAGGCGGCCGCGACCGCGGGCGGCAGGGCGGTGGTGAAGACGAAGCTGCGCGCACACTGGGTGAGGTACTCGACCAGAGCGGCCGAGCCGGCCACGTAGGCGCCGAAGCTGCCAAACGCTTTGCTGAGCGTGCCCACGCAGATGTCGAGCGGAACCCCGAGCTCGGCGGCCAGCCCGCGTCCCGCGGGCCCGCGTACCCCAGCAGCGTGCGCTTCGTCGACCATGAGAATGGCGTCGTAGCGGTGCGCCAGATCGCGCAGCGCGCCCAGGGGAGCCAGGTCGCCATCCATCGAGAACAGGCTCTCCGAGAGCAGAAGGCGGCGCCGAAAGCGGCCTTGACCCTGCGCGAGCAGGCGCGCGAGCGCGGCCGCATCGCGGTGCGGGTAGACATGAATGGTGGCACCCGAGAGCCGGCAGCCATCGATGAGGCTGGCGTGGTTGAGCTGGTCGGAGTAGATGGCATCCTCGGGCCCGACCAGGGCCGACACGGTGCCCACGTTGGCCTGGTAGCCGCTGTTGAAGAGGAGCGCGGCTTCGGTGCCGAGCCAGCTCGCGAGGGCCCGCTCGAGCTCACGGTGTGGGGTCAGGTTGCCCGCGATGAGGCGCGCGGCGGCGGCGCCGGTGCCGTGGCTGTGCAGCGCAGCCTGTGCAGACGCACGCAGCTCGGGGTGATGGGCCAGCGCCAGCGGATTGTTGCTGGAGAAGTTGAGAACGGTTTTTCCGTCGACGAGGAGGAGGGTGTCGGGCGCCGAGTCGATGGCGCGCAGGCGGCGCAGCAGGCCGCGCGCGGCCAGGTTGGCGAGATCTCGACGCAGCTCGGGCTCGAGCGGGCTCATGAACGGTGGCGGCACGGTAGCGTCGGAGGCGAGCGATTGTCAACCGATGGCGTGGCCGCGGTTGACAATGACGCACTGCGTCGTTTCACGTGCAACACTCAAGCGGAATACCATCCGAGATGCCGGAGCTCGCCTCCGGGCAGCTCATACGAAAGCGCCTTGGTCGGGGAACCAGGAGGCGGATCGCGACCCGTCATGACCACGACCGCACCGTGCTGATGCACCAGGCGGCGACCCAGCGCAAGCCACTCGCTGGCTGGGAAAGTGGCCCGCGAGATGGCGAGGTCGAACCGTTCGAACGGCTTCTTGAGGAGCTCTTCGACCCGGCCATCGATCACGGCCGCTGACAGCTCGAGCGCGTGCACGGCCGCGCGCAGGAACGCGGCCTTCTTGTGCGTGGCCTCGAGCAGGGTCACCGCAAGCGCGGGTGCCGCGATCGCGATCGGGAGACCTGGAAAGCCGCCGCCCGACCCAACATCGATGAGCCGCCGCGCGCTGCCCAGCAGCGGCACCACCATCAGGCTGTCCAGGAAATGGAGGTCGAGGACCGCTTGTGGCTCGCTTACAGACGTCAGGTTGATCTTGCGATTCCAGGTTCGCAGAAGATCCAGATACTGGCGAAACCGATCCAGCTGCGTATCGGTGAGCGCGATGCCGTGCTGGGCCGCTTGCACGCGCAGATGCTCCAAGTTTGCTGGCGCCACCGCGCGCGCAGTATAGTGACCCGATGCTGAGCACTCAAGAGCAGCTCTCGCGCGCGCTGCTCCCGATTGCTTTCGAGATCGCGGGCGGCCGGAGCCGAGGCACCGTCAGGACGCTCAAGGGCGACGCCTCGAACCGGCGCTATCACCGGGTGACCCTGGAGGGCGGTAGCCCGGCGACCCTGATTGTGATGGAGCTCGGCGACAACCCGATGGCGTCCGAGGAAGCGTCCAAGTCGGGTCCGGCCGCCGAGCTGCCCTTCATCAATGTGCTGCGCTATCTCGAGCGCGGCGGCATCGGCGTACCCAAGTTATATCGATATGAAGACCGCGCGGGGCTGCTCTTTCTGGAGGACCTCGGCGACACCACCCTGGAGTCGGTCGTCCAGACCGCGGACTCGGAGACCCGGCGCCGTTATTACCAGGTCGCGATCGCGGACCTGGTGACCCTCCAGCGGTATGCGGCCGCCACCCCCGATCCCAGCTGCATCGCCTTTGGCCGGGCGTTCGATTACGACCTCCTCTTATGGGAGCTTCACCATTTTCGAGAATGGCTGCTGGAGGCCGACCGGGCTGCCCGGCTGGCCGCCGCCGAGCAGGAGACGGTCGCGACCGCCTTTGCCGATATCGCGCGACTCCTGGCCGACCAGCCGCGTGGCTTCGTTCACCGCGACTACCAGAGCCGAAACCTGATGGTCCAGCCCGGGCTGCGCCTGCGCCTGATCGACTTTCAAGATGCTCTCCTGGGCACGCGCGCCTATGACCTGGTCGCGCTGCTCCGCGACTCCTATGTCGAGCTCGAACCGGCCTTGCTGGAGGATCTGATCGGGGAGTATGTGTGGTGCGCGCAGGTGCCGGACGCGGCCGCGTTCCGCCGCCTGTTCGACCTGCAGACTCTGCAGCGCAAGCTCAAGGACGCCGGTCGATTCGTGTTCATCGATCGGGTCAAGAAGAACCCGAGCTTTTTGGTCTCCATCCCGGCCAGCTTGCGGGCAGTCCGATCCGCATTCGAGCGCCTGCCCGAGCTGGCTCCCTTACGGCGGGTGCTGGGCCGCTACGTACCCGAGCTCAGCTGACGACCGGGATCAGGTCGCCCGCCCGCGGAAGCACCAGCACCCGCGCGCCTTCGCCGAGCTGCGCGCGGGCCTTGCTCAGGGCGTCTTCGACCGAGCCCGCGTACCGGCAATAGGTCTGCGCGACCACCGACTCGGGCAGGGAGGAGACCAAGTAAATGGTCGGCTCGTCCGCGCCGGCGAAGTAATGGCGGATTCCGATTCGGAAGATGGCCTCATTGACCACGTCGAGCGGACCGGTGCCGCGCGGGCACTCGGCGGCCAGGATGGCGACGCCTCCCGAGCGCAGCAGCCAGCCCGCGGGAGCCAGCAGCTTGCTGGCCTGATAGAGATTGATCGTGGTTGGCAGCGCATCGGAGGTGATCACGATGTCGGCCGGCTCGCCCGCGACCTCACAATAGGGGCGCGCCAGCTCGCAACCGCGTCGGTGCGCGGCAATCAGGTCACCCGCCACCGCACCCACTGGTCGGTCGCTCGCCATCACCACATTCAGCAGGAAGGTCCGCGCCTGGATCAGGCGAACCGCATCCTCGACGTCCTCTCGACAGGCGTTGCCCGCGATCCGGCCCAGGCGTGCGGATGGATGTTGCTTGAGCTTGTGGTTCTGGCGGATGTCCTCGCGCGCGCCCAACCCGGGGAAGAGGGCCTTTGCGCCCGCACCATAGCCGGCGAAGTAGTGCGGCTTGATGCGTCCGGTCGCCACCACGAGGTCGGTGTCGACCAGGGCTCGATGGACGCGAACCCGCGTGCCACGCGAGGTCTGGCCCAGCTCCACCAGGGAGGCCAGGTCGGTCGCATCGTGGTTGACCACCCGGTGCCGCTGCAGGACCTCGCGGCCTAGGCCGAGCGCTTCGGGTGGACCCGGGGTATGGGTCCCGTTCGCAATCGCGATCGTGACCTGCTCGTCGGCCAGGTGAGCAAGCTCGCGCCGAACCGAGCGGAAAAGCAGGCCGCGCGGCTCATCGCGGGTGGCGTCGCTGATGATCACGGTGACCCGACTGCCGGCCGGGGCGAGCGCACGCAGCGGCTGCGACTGAATGGGCGCTCCCAGCGCGCGCACCAGGACCTCCTCGAGGTCGGCCTCGGGCGGCGGATGGGGCGGCAGCAGGAAGCTGGCGGCGAGGCCGTCGGGCAGGGGTAGGGGACGCGACCCATACGCCACCGTTCGCATGCAGCCGATTTAGCGGGCACCCAGTCGTCCTGTCAAGTCTTGACGCGATGCGTCATAAGCGCACCCGAGGGCACCGCGGCCGCTGCCGCCATCACTCTTGGCCGGCCGCTTCGGCAGCTTTTCTGCGACCTTGATTCACTTGCCAGCATCCGTTAGATTGGGAGGGCTTGGGGTCCCGAGCACTGGATCGGCCGGTAGCGGGCTCAAGGGAGCCCGTGCGCCTCGCTGGCTGCGAGTCGATCGCGCGTAGCGCCAGCTCGCAGATCGTCGCACGCCTCCTCGTCGCAGCGTCGGTCAGCCTCACGGTCTGGAAGAAGCTCGGCTTCGCGGCGCCGCCGCCGACAGAGTGATCGTGGCCAAGCAAAGTCTTTTGCTCGTCGACGGCGACACCAAGTCGCTTCGTGTGCTCGAGGTCAGCCTGAAGAAGGCCGGCTTCAACGTGACCACGGCCGTCAATGGCCTCGACGCGCTCGAGAAAGTGGAGACCTCGGTCCCCGACCTCATCATCAGCGACACCAAAATGGCGGAGCTCGACGGCTTCGAGTTTTGCCGACGCCTCAAGCAGCACCCCGAGCTGGCCAAGATCCCGTTCATCTTCTTGACCGGCGAGAAATCGGTGGAGGACAAGATCCGCGGCCTCGAGCTGGGGGTCGAGGATTATCTGACCAAGCCCATCTACATCAAGGAGATCCTGACCCGGGTCAAGATCCTTTTGCAGAAGCGCGAGCGCGAGCGGATCGAGGAGCGGCGCGAAGCCAAGACGCGCTTCCAGGGCACGCTGGCCGACATGGCGGTGGTCGACCTCATTCAGACCATCGAGATCAGCCGCAAGACGGGTGTCATCCACTTCGTGTCGCCGGAGGGCAAGCGGGCGGCCGTGTATTTTCGCAACGGCAAGGTCATCGACGCCGAGCTGGGTCGGCTGCAGGGCGAAGATGCGATCTACCGGTTGCTGCTGTGGGCGGACGGAGAGTTCGAGGTCGAGTTCAAGAACGTGCGCCGCAAGGACGTGATCGAGCTGTCTTCGCAGGGGCTGCTCATGGAGGGCATGCGCCGCGTCGACGAGTGGGGCCGCATGCTCGAGCAACTGCCCCAGCTCGAGACCGTGTTCGAGGTCGACTATCGTGAGCTGGCCGAGCGACTGAGTGAGATCCCCGACGAGATCAACGGGATCCTGCGCCTCTTCGACGGACGGCGCAGCCTGATGCAGGTGGTCGACGATTGCGAGTTCTCGGATCTGGAAGCGCTCAACGTCGTCTCCAAGCTGTACTTCGAGGGCCTCATCTACGACGTCTCGCAGCGCGACCGGGAAGCCGTCGAGCCCGCGATCGAGCCCACGCACGAGCTCGAGGGCTGGCTGGCCACGCAGCAGGCTACCGACCCGGGCGCGTCACAAGCGGCGCTCGCGGCCGCGGCCGCACAAGCGGCGCCGGAGCCACTCGAACCCCTTCGCAAGCGCACCACGCTGCAAGGCATCGGACGCTACCA
>DATFWX010000232.1:0-23354 GCA_035258845.1 Polyangia bacterium
CCCGACGTGCAGGTGCGGCCGCCCGTGCAGGCTGGATTCGAGCCGCACCGGCAGCTCCCGCTCGAGCAGTTGTCGGCCTTGGTCGGATCGCACGTACTGCTGCCGCACCTGCACTGGCCGCCCGAGCAGTTGTCGACCAGCGGTCCCGAGCAGGGCCCGCTCATGGTGCCGCACACGCAGTTGCCGCTGCCATTGCAGGTGTCGCTGAGGCCCGAGCAGGTTGCGCACACCTGGCCGCCGCTGCCACACGCGGTCGCGCTGGTCCCGGAGCGGCAGGTGTTGCCGCCCTGGCAGCAGCCCGAGCAACCGGTCGAGGTGTCGCACACGCAGGAGCCACCGCTGCAGCGCGTGCCCGACCCGCAGGGCGAGCCGGAGCCGCAATGACACGCGCCGCCGCTGCAGTTGTCCGAGCTCGTGGACGAGCAGGGCCCGCCCATGCTGCCGCACACGCAGTTGCCGTTTGCGTTGCAGGTGTCGCTGCGGGCGTTGCAGCTCATGCACGAGGAGCCGCCGGCACCGCACTGGCTGGTCGATGTCGAGCTCACGCAGCTGCCGCCCTGGCAGCAGCCCGAGCAGCCCGTCGAGGTGTTGCACACGCAGTTGCCCGACTGGCAGCGTGCCCCGCCGCCACAGGCGGGACCGCCGCCGCAGCGGCAGTTGCCGCCCGAGCAGCGATCGGCCACGTTGGAATCGCACGCCGGCCCGCCGCCGCAATTGCAGGTGCCGCTCGAGCAGGTGTCGGTCAGGCCCCCGCACACACCGCCGCTGCCGCAGTGGCACTGCATGCCCGAGCAGTTATCCGAGCTACCCGACGGGCAGGCGCGCCCGCAGTTGCCGCAGTTGTTGAAGTCGTTGTTCAGGTCCTTGCAGGCCATCAGGCCCGCGCAGCAGGTGGTGGCGCCCGAGCAGGCGCCGTTGTCGACCTGGCCGTCGCAGTTGTCGTCGATGCCATTGCAGACCTCGGTCGCGCCCGGGTAGACCGCGCCGTTGAGGTCGTTGCAGTCGCCGCAGCCCAGCAGGCCCGAGGGCAGCGGGCCCGAGCAGCCAGTGCAGGCCATATAATGGTCGCGATCCAGATCCTGCTCCTCGAGCGGCAGTTGGCCGTTGCAGTCGTCGTCGCGGCCGTTGCAGACCTCGGGGCGCGGGCCCACGAAATCGGACGAGCACACGAAGTGGGCGTTGAAGGGGCTCTGGTTGGGGGGCGCGTCCCAGTTGCAGCCAATGACGCTGCCGGGGCGGCACTCGCCTATGTTGGGCCCGCACGGCTGCGGGCTGATGTCGCGCTCGACCAGGCAGCCCGACCCCACGGCCACGTTGCGCGAGCCGTCGCAGTCGTGGTCACGCCCGTCGCACTGCTCGCACGAATCCGGATGGCGTGAGTAGAAGCAGCGGGGCGAGGAAACGACAGCCAGGCTCTCGCCCGGACACGCCACCCGGTGCGCGGGATCGACCGGACCGCTCGGGGTCACGCGTGAGCACACACACTTGCCGGCGCCTGACGGCTCGCCGCAAATGCCCTGGGTATCGTCGAAGCAGGTGATGCCGGCCAGCGGGGAGCCGGTCATGCTGGGATTGCCCTCGTCGACCAGGCCGTCGCAATCGTCGTCCTTGCCATTGCACAGCTCGGTCGCCCACGGGTGGACGTTGGGATCGTTGTCGTCGCAGTCTCCGCCGGCGCCGGCGTTGTAGTGATCGTGGTCGGCATCGGCCGTGCACGGCTGATCGGCCACGCAGTTTTGCGCGATGCCATCGCCGCAGTAGTCGGGCGCACCTGGAAAGATGTGGGGGTCGTTGTCGTTGCAATCGACCTGGCCGGGCGGCGGGTTGCAGCCCGGGCTGTTGTTCTGGAAGCCGTCGTGGTCGCGGTCGCAGTTGTCGGGCGGGCAGCCCTCGTCGACCCGCCCGTCGCAGTCGTCGTCGCGCCCGTTGCAGAGCTGGCGGAGCGCACACAGCGGGCTGCCTTCGTCGGCCGCGGGGTCGCTGCCGCAGCCCATGGTGGCGCTGGGCGAGCGGCCGGCGTCGGTGTCGTCGCAATCGCCGCCCGGGGTCATCCGCGCACACTCGGGCCGGCTGGAGTCGAAGAAGCCGTCGCCGTCGACGTCGCAGGACTCGCAGCCCTCATCGATCATGCCGTTGCAGTTGTCGTCCTTGCCGTTGCCACAGATCTCGGGTGCACCCGGGTGAACCGTGGCATCGTTGTCGTCGCAGTCGGCGGGCGGCGAGAAGCCGTCGCAGTCCTTGTCGACCTTGCAGTGCACGTCCTGGCCGTCGCAGTCCTGATCGATGCCGTCGTCGCAGTGCGGGTTGGGCAGGCTCCCGTACATGGGGCACGAGTTGGGCGCCTCGCGGTTGCCCGGGAACCGGTTGGGGTCGTGATCGTCGCAATCGCACGGGTTCATGGGCGACGACTGCACGCCGGGCGGGCACGCCGGCACACCATCGCCATCGGCGTCGATGCAGGGCTGGTCGTGCCCGTCGCAGTTCTGGTCGAGCCCGTCTCCGCATGGATCGTTGGCGGCCGGGTTGGTGGCGCCGTCGGCGTCGTTGCAATCGCACTCGATGACCGGCGGATTGACGCCGGGCGCACAGGCCGGGAAGGTGTCCCCGTCGGCGTCCATGCCCGGCAGGAGGTCGACCATATGGAGCGAGGCCTCGACGTGGTCGTCTACGGTCCAGACCCCGGTCGCAATCTCGAGGGGCGGATCGGCGGGCCGTCCCACCAGGTGGACCAGGTAACGGCCCGCGCTGGAGAAATAGACCACCACCTTGAAGGGGCCGTTGCCCGACTGCATGGGCACCGTCTGCCCGGCCATCTTGAGCACCTGCTGGCCGGCTCCGCGGTCGCTGACGATGATGTCCAGCGTCAGCGGTCGCCGATCGGCGCTCACCGAAAGCTCGAGCAGGTGCACGTCGTTGCCGCAGCCGCCCGACCCCAGCACGCCCGCCGCCAGGCAGAAGGCTGCCATCGCCCGCGCCTTGTCCGCGCCCCTTAAGTTAAGCTGCACCGCCAGGGTCAGTATACCCCACGCTTGCATGCGCGGACAGGCCAGGTTATGAGCGGGTGCGATGATTCGGATCAAGAAAATCGACCATGTCGCCATCGCGGTCGACGACCTGGATGGAGCGCTGGCCCGGTTTCGCGAGGTGCTGGGGCTTTCTGCCAGCGTACGCGAGACCGTGGCGACGCAAAAGACCGAGGCAGCCCTTCTGCCGGTGGGCGAGTCCAACATCGAGCTGATAGCCCCGCGCGGCAACGCGGGGCTGGAGAAGTTCCTGGAAAAACGTGGGCCAGGCATCCATCACATCTGCATTCAGGTCGAAGGGATCGTGGAGGCCCTGGCCGCGCTCAAGGCGGCGGGCGTGCCGCTCATCGATGAGACCCCGCGTCCGGGTGCGCGCGGGCACAAGGTCGCCTTCCTGCACCCGCGGGCGTTGGGAGGGGTGCTAATCGAGCTGGAAGAGCCTTGATCGGCGCAGCCGGGCCGGGGGCCGGTGCCGCCTGGGCGGGCAACCGTTCCTTGACGCTCGTCGTCCGTAACGGTACGTTCCAAAAAATTTTGCTGTCTCAGCGCTCGACTTCGACCGGAGGTTCGCGGATGCGGCTCCCCCTGCTCTTGTGCCTCGCGCTGTGCCTGCCCAGCCTGGCGGCCGCCCAGGTCATGCCCGGCCAGCCTCGTCCCGGCGGCCTGCCCCCGACGCAGCCGGGCGGGGACGAAAAAGAGGAGGGCCCGGCCGAGCAGGCGCCCGAAGAGCCCGAAAAAGAGCAGCAGCTGCAGCCGCTGCCGGGTTTTTCCACCCAGCGCGAAAAGCAGCTTCAGTTCCTCGAGCTGTCGGGTTATCTGCGCTGGCGCGGCGAGCTGTGGCACAACTTCAACCTCGGTTTTCACGATTCGGGCACCCAGCAGGGGGTGCCGTTCCCGGAGCCGATCGATTGCTATCCGCCGGTGGGAACTGGCACCAGCAACCCGCGCATGGAGGACCCGGTCAGGCGTACCTGCGACGACAACCTGTCGACCGCCAACATGCGCCTGCGCATGGAGCCCACCGTCAACATCAGCGAGCAGGTCCGGGTCAAGGCGCAGATCGATTTCTTGGATAACCTGGTGCTGGGCTCGACCCCCGAGGGCACGGTGCTGGGCACGCAGGGCGTCCCCGGCGCCGCCGCGCCGGCGCCGCCACCCGCCAACGTGCCCATCCCCGGCTTCAACCGGACGCAGGTGCCGCCCCAGGCCGGCCGCAACTCGCTGACCGACTCGGTGCAGGTCAAGCGGGCCTGGGCCGAGGTGCGCACCCCCTTCGGCGAGCTGCGCTTCGGCCGTATGCCTTCGCATTGGGGCACCGGAATGTTCATCAACTCGGGCGACTGCACCTACAACCGCGAGGGCACCGACTGCCTGGACCAGGACTACGGGTCCAATGCCGACCGCGTGATGTTTGCGACCCGGGCCTTCAATCTATTGATCGTCGGCATCCTGGATTGGGCGGCCTCGGGTCCCACCTCCGACCGACTCGCGTTCGGGCTCAATCAGTACCAGGGCGAGCCGTTCGACGCCACCAATCGCGACGATGTCGATCAGTACGGCCTGGTGGTGGGGCGCATCGACCGGCCCGAGGACTGGCGAGAAAAGGTGGCGCGCGGCGAGACCGTGTGGAACCTGGCCACCTATCTGGTGCGTCGGAATCAGGACCTGGATCAGCCCTTCAACGCGCCTGCGCCCCTGGGCTCGACCGGCAGCAATGCGGGCACCAACCTGGTCAAGCGCGGCGCCTCGGCCAACGTGGCCGACGTGTGGGCGCGCCTGGCCTGGCGCCATTTCCTGTTCGAAGGTGAGGGCGCGATCATCTGGGGCCACATCGACAGCGTGCGCGAGGTGGCGGGCCTGACCTACCTCGACATCCTGCAGGGCGGCGCCATGGGGCGCATGACCTACAGCACCTTCCACGACGCCATCAAGCTCAAGCTGGAGGTCGGCTTCGCGTCGGGCGACCAGGCCGAGGGCACGCAGCCCGGACAGACCAACTACCAGTACAGCCCGGTTATTCAGCCGCCCGGAGACCACACGGTGACCAATTTTCACTTTGATCCGGACTACCACGTCGATCTGATCCTGTTCCGGCGCATCCTGGGCACGGTCACCAATGCGATCTATGCCAAGCCGACCTTCGCGTGGGACATCACCGAATCGTTCGGCACGCAGCTCGACGTCATCACCTCGCTGCCGCATATCCCGGTGTCTACGCCCGGCAACGGCAGCATGTACGGGATCGAGATGGACCTCAGCATAGGCTACCGAAACGTCGAGGAAGGCTTCTTTGCGGGCTTCCAGTACGGGGTGCTGTTCCCGATGAGCGCGCTCGACCATCCCGGCACCGGAACCGCCAATGGCATGCTCGACAGCGCGCCCCTGTTCTCGTCGGGCGTGGGCAGCGCGTCCAGCGCCCAGACCTTGCGGACCTATCTGGCGGTCAAGTTCTGAGCAGGCTTGCGGCTTGAGGCTTGAGGGCCTTGGGCTTCCGCTGTCAGACCCCCCTGGCACAATGCGCGTATGGCCAAGCTTGCGCGCAGTCAGTTTGTCTGCCAGTCGTGCGGTCATGTGGAGCCACGCTGGCTCGGGCGCTGCCCCGATTGCGGCGCCTGGAGCTCGCTGCACGAGCAGACGCCCGTGCGCGCGGGAAGCGGGTGGCCCGCCGGTGCGCTGGGCACGGCCTCGCCGCCACAGCTTCTGCGCGCCGTGGCGACCGATCCGGTGCCCCGGCTGCGCACCGAGATCGGCGAGCTGGATCGGGTGTTGGGCGGCGGCCTGGTGCCGGGCTCGCTGGTCCTGCTGGGCGGCGACCCGGGCGTGGGCAAATCGACGCTGCTCTTGCAGGCGCTCGACCGGCTGGCGGCCCGCGGGCCGGTCCTGTACGTCAGCGGCGAGGAGTCTACGCAGCAGGTCGCGCTGCGGGCTGCGCGGCTGGGCTCGGCCGCCGAGCGGCTCTACGTGCTGGCCGAGACCAGCCTGGAGCGGATCCTGGGCGAGGCCGAGCGCATGCGCCCGCACGTGCTCGCGATCGATTCGGTGCAAACCGTCCACAGCGCGTCGTTGCAGTCGATTCCGGGCAGCGTGAGCCAGGTGCGCGAGGCCGCCGGTCGGCTGCTCTCGTTTGCCAAGACCCAGGGCATGCCCACGCTCCTGGTGGGCCATGTGACCAAGGATGGCGCGCTGGCGGGACCCAAGACGCTCGAGCATGTGGTCGACACCGTGCTCGCGTTCGAGGGTGAGCCCGGCCACCCGTATCGCATTCTGCGAGCGGCCAAGAACCGGTTCGGCTCGACCCAGGAGATCGGTGTGTTCGAGATGCGGGGCGGCGGGCTGAGCGAGGTGCAGAATCCGTCCGAAGCGCTCCTGGCCGAGCGCCCGGTGGGAGCGCCGGGCAGCGTGGTCATCGCGAGCGCCGAGGGTACGCGGCCCATCCTGGCCGAAGTACAGGCACTGGTGGCCAGCGCGAGCGGGCTGCCGCGGCGCACTGCGCTCGGCATCGATCCCAACCGGGTCTCGCTGCTGCTGGCGGTGCTGGAACGGCGGGCCGGCTTCGACGTGCTGACACAAGATGTCTTCGTCAACCTGGCGGGCGGCGTGCGGCTCGACGAGCCAGCCGTGGATCTGGGGCTTCTATGCGCGATCGCGTCGAGCGCGTCGGGCCGGGTGGCCGATCCGCAGACGGTGGTTTTTGGCGAGGTCGGGCTGGCCGGCGAGGTGCGCGCGGTGACGCTGTGCGACGTGCGGTTGGCGGAAGCCCACAAGCTCGGATTCCGCCGCTGCGTATTGCCCGAGGCCAATCGGGCCCGCATCGAGGGCGCGCCGCCGATCGAGCTTTTGGGGGCGCGCGACCTGCGGTCGGCACTGGAGGTGATCTTAGGTTAAGCGGCGTGAGACATAGCACGTGCGTGCCCACGTGGGGCCCGAACGTGACGCGTGGCACAAGCAGCCTGCGAGGCTACTTCTTCTTGATCTTGGGATTCTCTGAGGTGCCCTCGCTGAGGGCTTTGATCTTGGCCTTGATCTCTTCGTCCATCTTGGGGTTCTTGCCACTGGTCAAGGCCAGATAGCGCTGAAAGTGTGCAATCGCCTCGTCATGCATGCGCTTCTGCTCGTACATGATGCCGAGGTCGTAGTGCGCGGGCGCGAACGAATCCTTGAGCTCGATGGCCTTGGTGTATTGCGTGATCGCTTCGTCGACCTGGCCCTTGCGGCGGTACGTGGTGGCCAGGTTGAAGCGGAACTCGGCGTCGTCGCTCTTGAGCTCGACCGCCTTCTTGAAGGAAACCTGTGCGGCGTCGATCTGGTTGGCCTGGCGCTGTGCCACCCCCAGATTGTTGATCGTCATGGCGTCGTTGGGCCGTAGCTCGGCCGCCAGCTTCAAGTGCTGGATCGCCTTGTCGACCTCTTTCTTCTGGCGATAGGCGGTGCCCAGGTTCATGTGCGCGTCGGCGTCCTTGGGATCGAGCTGCACGGCCAGCTCCAGCTCGCGCAGCGCGTCGTCGATTCGGTTCGCGCGCAGGTAGGCCGCGCCCAGGTTGGACCGGACGGGCGCCGACTTGGGCGCCATCTTGGCGGCCGCCTCCAGGTGCGCCTGCGCGTAGTCCCACTGCGAGCGCTGCCGGTAGATGTTGCCCATCGTGAAGTGGCAGGCCGCGGTCTCGCGCAGCTCGAGCGCTTTCTGGCATTCCTGAACCGCCTCGTCCAGCTTGTTCTGCTGCTTGTAAGCCAGACACTGCTTGTAGTGGGCGTCCGATTCGTCCGCCCGAGCTCGAGCGGGCAGGAAGACGGCGATGGCCGTGAGCAGGTAGATGCGCCTCATACCCGCAAGCGTATCACACCTCAGTTGCTGGAGGATGCTGATGCGCCGCTCTGCTGCGCGCTCATCACCTCGTCGGCGGCTGCGGTCGACTCACCGATGCCGTGGGCGTCGCACTCGAGGTCGCGCCCGGCCGCCGACAGCTGGTCCATGATGGGCCGCATCTCGGCCGCAAAGCGCTCGGTGTCGGCGGTGCGATGGTGCACCGCCGCCAGATGCAGCCGCTCGAGCGTGGCCTGGTAGCTGGCCAGGCGCGCCATCGCGCGCTCGCGGCTGACCGAGATCTGCCGCACGTGGCCCAGCTGCGCCAACAACGCGTCGTGCGCGGTGCGCCAGTGGCCACGCGCGACCGGGTCCTCGGTTTCCTCGATCTTGCGGCCCAGCGCGTCGATGCGGGCCACCAGCGCTTCGGCCGACTCACTCTGGCCGTCGCGATCCACCTCGCCGAAGCGAGCCGCGACCGCGATCACCTTGAGCGCCAGCTCGTCGACCGCTTTGGCGAGCGGCCCGCGCTCCTCGGCCGGCCGGCCGGCCAGCGCGGCCAGCACACGCCGCCGCGTCTCCACTCCGCGCTCGGTCAGCTCCAAGAGCTCTCCCCGCAGATTCGACCGGGCGGCCGCATACGCGTTCTCGACCGGGTCGCGGCGCATGAAAAGCTGCCGACCCAGGCCAGCCACCGTTCCGGCCACGAAGCCGAACGCGCCCCCGACCAGGCCGTGCCCGAGCGCCGGGTGGACCAGCGCGCCCACGCCCAGATCCAGCAGGGCCTGCGCCACCTGGCCGGCCAAGGGCACCGCCAGCGCCCCCGCCAGCACAGCGATGGCGCGCCCCAGCCGCTCCAGGCTTGCGCCCGCGTACAGCCCGAGCGCGGCGCCGAACAGCGCACCCCCCAGAGCGAGGTCGCGCCGTGCGGCCAACAGGCCCACCAGGGTCGCCAGACCGACTGCACCCAGCGCGTGGATCCACGCACGCGCCGAGCGCGGCGGGGCCAAGCCCCAGGCCAGCGCAACCCCACCCGACGCGGCCAGGGCCGACAGCGGCAGCGACCGGCCGCTCAAGCTCTCGAGCGTGGCCACGGCGGCGGCCAGGCCCGCGCAGGCCAGCGTGCTGCGAAGCACCTGGCCGTGGAACTCGGCATGATCTCGAAAACGGATGTCCGGCATGTCAGTGCTTACGCACCGAAAGCCGGGACGATCTATTGGATGCGCTGCGCCAAGTCGCCGAATGCGCTGCGCCAAGTCGCCGAATGCGCTACGCCAAGTCGCCGAATGCGCTGCGCCAGGTCGGCGAAAAGACTAGTGCGGCCGCGGCTCCGGGCGCTTGCGCTTCTCGGTGTCGGTTCCGTTGCCGTGGGCCGGCGCAGCCGCCGGGCCGCCTGCCGCCCCGGCCGCCGCCCCCGGTCCCGCCGCCCCCGCCTGCGGCTCGCTCCGCCGCACGCCAAAATGCTCCAGCACCTTCTTCTCGATCTCGGCCATCACCTCCGGATGCTCTCTCAAAAACTGCTTTGCGTTCTCGCGCCCCTGTCCGATCCGCTCGCCCTTCCACGCGAACCAGGCGCCGCTCTTCTCCAAGATGTTGTTCTCGGTCGCCAGATCGAGGACGTCGCCCTCGCGACTGACCCCCTCGCCGTACATGATGTCGAACTCGACCTCGCGGAATGGGGGCGACAGCTTGTTCTTGACCACCTTGACCCGCGTGCGGTTGCCGACCACCTTCTCGCCATCCTTGAGCGCGCCCACCCGCCGGATGTCGAGGCGCACGCTGGCGTAGAACTTGAGCGCGTTGCCACCGGTCGTGGTCTCGGGGTTGCCGAACATGACGCCGATCTTCATCCGGATCTGGTTGATGAACACGACCATCGTGCTCGATTTGGCGATGGTGCCGGTCAGCTTGCGCAGCGCCTGGCTCATCAGACGCGCCTGCAGGCCCATGTGTTGGTCGCCCATCTCGCCCTCCAGCTCGGCCTTGGGCGTGAGCGCGGCCACCGAGTCGATCACGATGACGTCGATGGCGCCCGAGCGCACCAGCATGTCCGCGATCTCGAGCGCCTGCTCGCCGCAGTCGGGCTGCGAGACCAGGAGGTCGTCGGTCTTGACGCCCAGCCTGCGGGCGTAGCCCACGTCGAGCGCGTGCTCGGCATCGATGAACGCACAGATGCCGCCGCGCCGCTGCGCCTCTGCAATCACGTGCAGCGTGAGCGTGGTTTTTCCGCTCGATTCCGGCCCATACACCTCGACGATGCGCCCGCGCGGCAGCCCACCCACGCCGAGCGCGATGTCGAGGCCCAGAGAGCCCGTCGGGATGACCTTGATCTCGGGCGGCGGCACGTCGGCGCCCAGCCGCATGATGGCGCCCTTGCCATACTGCTTCTCGATCGTGCTGATGGTCAGATCGATGGTCTTGTCCCGATTGGGGTCGCGCGCGCTGTCACCTGGCATCTTGTGCCTCCTCTTTTTTCTGTGCGGCCAGCGGGACCCGTGCGCGCACCAGGTATTCGGCGCCCTGCGCGCGCAGCTTGCTCTCGTAGACCAGAAGCTCGCGGATGGTCGAGAGGCCCAGGTCGCGATCGGCGTGCTTCGCGATCGTCTCCTCGAGCGAGGCCCGGCCGTCTTTGACTCGTCCGATCGTCATGTGAGCCCTCCAGGGCCGCTCATCCTTTATAAACCCTAGGTCTGACAGCGCTTGCTCCACGAGCTGCGCGAGCCCTCCCAACTGGCCCCCCGCATCCTCCAAACCGACCCAGATTACGCGCGGATGCCGCGCATCCGGGAATGCACCCAGGCCTCGCGCGCGCACCTCGAACGGGCTCCGGTCGGCCATCTCACGGGTCAATCGGTCGCGGATGCCCTCGATGGCTTCGTCGCTGGTCCAGCCCAGAAACTTGAGCGTCACGTGCAGGTTGGGCGGCGGCACCCACGCCACCCGCAGCGCGAGCGCACGCGTCTCCTGCTTGACCGCCTCGGCCAGATCGGCCACTGCGCGCGTCGCCGCCACGTTCAGATTCACCGCTACAAAAGCGCGTATCTTGGTCACGGTCTTCCTGCGCGCCTCATGGCTCCGCGTCCCAGTATCGATAGATCATGGCGAGCGCCGCGTGCGCAGCCACCTGCTTCACCTGCTCGCGGTCCCCTTGATACAAAAGCTGCCGGTGCCGGGTGCCGAGCGGGCCCGCGATGGCCACGTGGATGGTGCCCACGGGTTTTTCGGGAGTGCCGCCGCCCGGCCCCGCGATGCCCGAGATCGCGACCCCCACGGTTGCGCCCGCCAGCGCCCGCACCCCCTCGGCCATCTCGCGCGCGCAGGCTTCACTGACCGCGCCCTGCGCGGCCAGCGTCTCGGGCCGGACGCCGAGGAGCTTCTGCTTGGCCTGGTTGGAATAGCTGACCACGCCGCACAAGAAGTAGTCCGAGCTGCCGGCCACGCTTGTCACCAGGTGCCCGACCAGCCCGCCCGTACACGACTCGGCCAGCGCCAGCGTGGCGCCCTGGCCGCGCAGGATGCGGCCGACCGCGGCCGGAAAGGTTTCGCCGTCGACACCATAGATATGGCGCCCCAGCCGCGCCCGCGCCTCGGTCTCGAGCGCCCCCAGGCGCGTCTCGGCCGCCGCCGGGTCGCGGTCGCGCACGACCAGCTTTACGCGGTTTTCCGGAAACAGCACCCGATAGTGGATCGAGACCCCGGGCTGGCCGCTGACCAGGCCGGCCAGCCGGTGATCGATGTGCGACTCCCCCATTCCATAGATATGGAAGGTGCGCACGCGGGTGGCCCCGGCCGGCGTGAGCGCGCGCAGGCGCGGCTCGATCTCATCGGCGAAGATGCGCTTCAGCTCGCGCGGCACACCCGGCATCGCATAGAGGTCGGCCTCGCCCATGCGCACGCGAAAACCCGGTGCCAGCCCGGCCCGGTTGGGCAGCACCTCGGCGCCCGCGGGCACGCGCACCTGACGCAGATTGTTGGGCGTGAGCTGGAAGCCCATGCGGCCGAACCGCTCCTGCATGAAGGCGAGCGCGCGCGGCTCGACCTGAGGCTCGACCCCGGCCAGCTCCGCGATCACGTCGACCGTGCGGTCGTCCTCGGTGGGCCCGAGCCCGCCCGAAACCAGGATCAGCCGGGCCCGCTGCCGCGCCGCCTCCAGCGCCCGCCGGATGTCGGCCGCATCGTCGGTACAGCTGGTCATCCAGGTGACGCGAAAGCCCAGCTCGCTCAGCCGCTCGGCCAGGTAGGACGAGTTGGTGTCGACGATCTCGCCGCGGGTCAGCTCGTCGCCGATGGTGAGGATCTCTACGCTATCGTTCATACTGCTCTCTTGTTCAGCATCGTATCCCAGCGCGGTCGCAAGTCAAGCACAGTGTGCGGCCGCTGCGACAGCCGCGCGCGCAAGAAACCGCATCCTTGCCCTCACGCTCGAGCTGGAACGGCGCTTGCTCCGGCACCCCGGCATGCACGTCGCGCTCTTGCTGCTGACCGGCCAGTTCTTCTTCGTGGAAGCACAGCCCGGCATCGAGGCGGGCGAAGAGCCCGCAGTGGGCCAGGCGCTGGGCGTCGAGGCCGGCATGGGCGGATCGTGGCGCGGCTCACTGCCGCGCTTCTTCCTGGTCGCGCGCTACGAGCGGGCCGCCATCGACTACTCGGGCGGCGCGCTCCAGCCCGGCTATGCGTCTCGGCGCGAGTACGATGATCTGGCGTTCGGCCTGCGCATTCTCATCCCGGTGGTCGAGCCCGTGCGGATCTACTTCGACGCCCTGGCCGGCACCACTGATGCACACGCGCAGCTGGCGCGGCCCGACCTGCCCATGCTCGACAGCGAGCGCTTCCGGCCGCTGGGCCAGTTCGCGCTCGGGCTTCAGTTCCGCCTGTTCACCCATTTCTCGGTCGGGGTGCGCGCCCAATACACGGTGCTCGACCATTCACCCGACGCGCTCGCGATCGCGGCCGGTGAGCGGCTCGATCCTTCGCGCCTGAGCCTGTCGGCCACCCTGGGTGTGCACTTCTAGCCATGCGCCGGCTCGCCATCCCGGTCCTGCTCTTGGCGGCCTGCGACGGCCAGGACTCGCTGGGATCGCTCGCGTTCAAACGCAGCGATGAGAGCGGGGCCGCGCCGATCGCGCTCAGCGCGTCGACCTGCGTGCTTTCGGTGGCGGCATCCAAGTACCGGCCCTGGGGCCTGTATGTGTTCGCGGAGGTGCCGCTAGACAGCTCGCTCATCGGCGTGCTCGAGATCGACGTGCCCGAGGCGGGCGAGCCCAAACCCGACCGGGTGATCTACCGCGAGCTCGAAGGCATCCGCGAGGTGTTCCACTCGCAAGCCGTGGCTGGCCAGGTCACCCTGCTGGGCCCACCCCGCGAACGCCGTGGTGAGTTCGAGCTCGTGTTTGCCGAGGGCAAAAAGATGCGCACGCTCAAGGGCAGCTTCTCGCCCCCACAAAGGGATCTGCCCGGTTTCGATGCTGGCGAGGTGACGCCCTCGAGCGGCGGCGACGTCGGGGTCCAGGTCGACGACTCGGGTTGCGACTCCACCGATACCTCGAGCTCCGACTCCGATGGCTGCGACGGCTCCGATTCGGGCGGCTCCAGCTCGAGCGGCGACAGCTGCGACGGCTCCAGCTCGGGCGGTGGCGACAGCTGTGGCGGCTCGGACGGCGGCGGCGCGGGCTGCTCGGGCGATGCCGGCGGCGGCGGTTGCTCGGGCGACGCGCACGCGGCGCGCTCGTATCGGCTCATGACGCGCACGCGCACACCGGGCGCGCTCGCGCTGCGCATCGCCACCTGGCTTTTGCCGTACGCGATCGTGGGCGCGATCGTCCAGCTGTGGCGGCGTCGCGTGCGCCGGCGGGCAGTTGCGTTGACTTGACCATTCGCCCTTGATATCGTAGGGCTTCGCGCTCGGAGCCCTCGTCATGAAGATCCGCTATGCGGCGAAAACAGACGTCGGCATGAAGCGGACCCACAACGAAGATTATTTTTCCCTGATCGAGGACGAGCAGCTCTTCATCGTCGCGGACGGCATGGGCGGCCACGCCTCGGGCGAGGTCGCCTCCAAGATGGCCGCCGACGCGGTCAGCGAGTTCTATCAGCGCACCAAAGACGAAGACGCGACCTGGCCCTACAAGATGGATCGCCAGCTCTCGTACATCGAGAACCGTCTGGTGTGCGGCATCAAGCTGGCCAACTACCGCATCTACGAAGCGGCCAGCCGCGACCTGCGCTACAAGGGCATGGGCACGACGATCGTGGCCGCGCTGGTCAACGGCGAGAAGATCTACATCGCGCACGTCGGCGACTCGCGCGCCTATCGGCTGCGCAACGGCTCCATCCATCAGATCACGCGCGATCACTCGCTGCTCGAGGACTACAAGGACGCCAAGCCCGACATGACCGACGAGGAGCAGCGCAACTTTCCGCATAAGAACGTGATCACGCGCGCGCTCGGCATGCGCGACTCGGTGCAGGTCGACATCAAGCACGAGATGATCCAGGACGGTGACGTCTTCCTTCTGTGCTCGGACGGGCTGTCGGGCATGGTCGAGGATCCGGCCATCCTGCAGATCGTGCAGACCTCGGCCGACCTCGAGCGCGCGGTCGCGGAGCTGGTCGATCAGGCCAACCGCGCGGGCGGCACCGACAACATCACGGCCCTGCTCCTGCAGTGTAATCTGAAGTCGGACGGGGCCAGCGGCTGAGCGGCGCAGACGTGCGGGCACCCAAGCGCGGACAGTGGCTGAGCCCGGTCCTGCTCCTGACCGGGGTGGCGGCGGTTCTGTTCCTGGGCGTTTATTTCCTCGACTACTGGTTGGCGCACCCGGCCGGCGGCAAGTCGCTGCTGCGCCAGCTCACCAACTACGATCCCGACACCGCGCAGAACGCGCTCGGCAATCTGGCGCAGGTGGTGGCGGCCGTGCTCGGCATCGCCATCACGGTGGTCTCGATCGTCGTGCAGCTGGCCGCCACCCGCTACACGCCCCGCGTGACCGAGATGTTCTTCCGCGACCGCACGAACCTGTTCGTGATGGGCTTCTTCGTGGTCGCCTGCATCGACGCGGTGTGGGTCTCGCTGGCAGTGTCGAAAGAGTTCATGCCCGACATCTCGATCACGATCACGCTCGCCATCGTGACCGGCTCGCTGCTCATGCTGGTGCCCTACTTCGCCTACGTGTTCGCGTTTCTCGATCCCGAAAAAGTCATCGACCGCATCCGCCAGCAGGCCCTGCGCAGCGCGCTCAAGGGCCGGGGCGAGACGCAGGCCCTGCAGGCCCAGGTCATGATCTCGATCGAGCAGCTGGCCGACATCTCGATCAACGCGCTCTCCAACAAGGACAAGATCATCGCGACCCACTCGGTCGATGCGCTCAAGGATCTGGTCGTCCGCTACGTGCCCGAGAAGCCGCACTGCCGCTCCGAGTGGTTCCGCCTGGGCAGCGTCATCAAGCAGAACCCCGACTTCGTGGCCATGGCGCCGGTCAGCCTCGACGACATCGAGTCGCATAGGACCTGGGTCGAGTGGAAGGTGCTGCGCCAGTACCAGGCCATCTACACCGAGGCCATCGGCAATTTGCGCGACCTGGCCCATCAGGTCGCGATCGACACCCGCTACATCGGCGAGGCGGCGTTGGCGACGCGCGACAATCATGTGCTCGAGCTGGTCGCCAAGTTCATGAATACGTTCTTGCGCATCACGCTCAACGCGCGCGACGTGCGCACGGCGTACAACGTCCTCAACCACTATCGCCTCCTGTGCGCGCGCCTGATGCGGGCCGGCCGCAACGATCTCGTGCAGGCGCTGGCGGGCCATTTCAAGTACTACGCGCAGACGGCGCACACGATGGATCTCGGCTTCGTCACCGAGACCACGGCCTACGACCTGGCCGCGCTGTGCGAGCTGGCATTCGAGCTGCACTCGCCGGTCCACGATGGCCTTTTGCGCGTGCTGCTCGAGGTCGACAAGCCGGCCGAGACGGTGGCGCAGGAGCGCTCGCTGCGCGGCGTGCGCAAAGCGCAGGCCAAGCTGGCCACGTTCTATCTGGAGCGGGGCGCGGAGCCCTATGCACGCGAGATCCAGCGCGACATGGCGGCCGAGCGGCCCGAGCGGCTGCGCTCGATCCGCGACGAGCTGCTCAGCGTCGCCAGCAAGGACTTCTGGGAGGTCATCGACCGCGGCACCAACTTCGACTACCTCGAGCCGGGCCGCCGCGAAAAGCTACGCGTGTTCTTCGGCTGGTTCCCGCGCCTGGACGAAGCTGGAGCCCGCTTGACCGCATCCGATGGCTAGCGCCATGATGCCAGCATGCGCTCGCTGCTCGGCCTTTTGTTCCTGACCGCCTGCTCGAGCGGGCTCAGGTATTCGGTCGATGACGATGCGCTCGCGAACGTCTCGGCCCAGGAGCGCAAGCCGGTGCTGGAGGCGCAGGACGACATCAAGAAGGCGCGGGCCGAGCAGCAGTTTGCCGAGGCCGACGGCAAGCAGATCGACGCGTCCGCCAGCGCGGCCGAAAAAGAGCAGCAGCAGGCCGAGCTGGACTGCGAAACCACCGCCCAGGCGCAGAGGCAGGCCGAGCTGTCGCACGACATCAGGAACATGAACCGCGCCAACCGCGCCAAGGAGGCGGCGCTGGCCAAGCGCAAGGCCTGCCAGGTCAAGCTCGACTGGATGCACAAGCGGCAGAAGGCGGCCCGGCTGGTCAAGCTGGCCGCCGACAAGCACGTGGTGGCCGCACAGGCCCGATACGAGGTCGAGAAGGCGCGCCTGGCCCAGCAGAAGGGCATCAAGTCGGGGGATATCGACGTGCCCCGGTTCGAGGCGCAGAACCAGGAGGCGCAGAACGAGTGGCAGTCGGCCCGGAACGACGCCGACCGCGCGCTCTCCGAAGCCAACGACCTCGAGAAGGAGTGGAAGAACGCCGACCAGCACTGGCTGGACATCAAGGGAGGGGGCTAGCGTGAACCCGCGCAATGCAGCCGTGGTGGCAGTGGCGGCACTCCTGAGCGCAGGGCTCTCGATCGCACTATCGACGCAGAGCCGGCCCATGGTAGAGCTGGAGGAACGAACGCTCGCGTTCGCGCTCGATTTCGCGCACCGGGGCCCGCAGCCCGAGCCGGTCATCGTGGCGTGGGAGCGCGCGCCCGATCACGGCGAGCTGGCGCGCGAGGTGAGCGCTCTTCTGCACGCGCAGCCGGCTGCGGTGGCGGTGCTGGTGCCGGTCGATGAGGGCGCCCAGCCCCAGCCGGCCGCCCCCGCGAGCGCAACCCCGCCCGGGTCGCAAGCGCCCTCACCGGCGGTCGATGACGCGCTGGCGGTCGCGCTGCGCGGGTCCAAGAAAGTCGCGGTCATGGTGCGCACGAGCGGCGACAAGCTGCTGCTGCCGCCAGCCCGACTGGTCGCCCAGCTCCCGCTCGGCTATCGCGAGCACGACCTGGCGCGCAAGGGCCCCCTCGCGCGACGGTTGGTGCACGATTTCGCCGGCACGCCGCTACAATCCATGGCCGCGGCCACCCTTCTGGCCACGCGCGGGCGCGGCGAGACCGAGATCGACGAGGATTCGGTGGGCCGACTGCCGTTCGATCGCTCGACCTGGAAGCCGCTCCTTCTGGCAGCCGGGGCCTGGAAAGAAGGCGCCGTGCAGGGGCGCATCGCTCTTCTGTGCGGACGTGCCGACGAGGCCCGCGAGACCGCACAGAGCCTGGCCGCGCTGTTGCGCATTGGCCGCGTCGTCAAGCTGGGCGCGCCCGACATCGCGTTCATTCTGATCCTTGCGCTTCTCGGTGCGAGCGCGGGAATGGGCATGCGCGGCCGCTTCGCCGCCATGGTGGGCGTGCTCCTGGCCGTGGTGGCTCTGGCGGCCGCCTTCGCGATGGCGGGCCGCGGGCGGCCGGTTTTGATTCTTGCGCCGGTTCTGACCATCCTGTTTGCAACCGGAGCGCTCGCGCTGGCGCGCCTGGCCAACTTTCGGGCCCAGCGGGCGGCCCTGCGCCGCCTGCTGGCTCGGCAGACTTCGGACGAGGTGGCCACCGATCTGGTGGCCGATCCGACCGCGCTCCTGCCCGAGCGCCGCCGGGCGGCGGTGCTGGTGGCCGATCTGGTGGAGCGGGCCGGCACGGTGGTGGGGCAGCCCAGCCAGGTCGTCATGGACGTGGAGGCGCACGAGCGGCGCGTGCTGGCCGCGGTACGCCATTATGGCGGCATCATCGATCGATTCGGCGGCGATCGCGTGGTGGCGATGTTCGGGGTGAGCGGCGCCGGTGCCACCCTGCCCGACGCGGCTTCCCTTCTGGCTGCCCAGGCCGCGCTCGAGATCGCGCGTTCGGGCGGGCCCACGGTGGCGGTCGGCCTCGACACCGGCGAGGTCCTGTGCGGATTCTTCGGGGTCGAGCGGCGCTACCGCGTGCAGGGCGAGGTCGTGCGCCGGGCCACCCGCGCCGCCCGCGCGGCAGCCTCGCAGGGCATTGCAGTGGCCGCTACCGAGCAGGTCTGCCGCGACGTCGAGCCCAAAATCGCATCGCATCCAATGGCCACCAACGCCGACATCCGCCTGTTCGAGCTGCACACCGAGCGGCCGACGGCGGTGCGGGAGTTCGTCGACCGAGCTCAGTAGGGAGGAGCTATCAGCTGTCAGCTCTTCCCGTTGATTGCTTCCCAGAAGCTGGCTACGATCATAGCTTGGCGATGGAATACCACCTGCATGAGGAGTCGCCGCGAGTCCTGGTGGTGGACGACGAAAAGGTCATCCGCGAGATCCTGTCCGACTTTCTGACCATGGAAGGCTACGTCGTGCGGACGGTCGAGGACGGCCAGGCGGCGCTCAAGGAGCTGCAGCGTCGCAGCTACAACCTCGTCATCTCCGATCTCAAGATGCCCAACATGGGCGGGCTCGAGCTGCTCGAGAAGATCGCAGAAGGCAACCTCAACGTGCTGACTGTCATCATGACTGGCTTCGGCACCGTCGAGACCGCGATTCAGGCCATGAAGAAAGGCGCCTACGACTACATCTTGAAGCCATTCAAGGTGGAGGAGGTGGTGCACATCGTCCAGCGCGGTCTGGATCACCAGCGGCTGCAGCAGGAGAACATGCAGCTCAAGGAGGCGGTGTCGATCTACAAGATCTCGGAAGCCATCGCCACCAGCCTTTCGCTCGACACCATCCTCGAGCTCATCCTCGACGCCACGCTCGAGGAGGTGCAGGCCGACATGGTTGCGCTGTGGCTGCAGGATCCCCGCACCGGCCAATTCGAGGAGCGCATGAGCAAGGCACAGGCGGGCGTGGAGACCCTGCCCCGGCTGCCCGGCCCCAACCTGGACGAGATCTTCAACCACTATCGACTCGATCGCCCGCTGCTCGCGCATGGCATCAAGGCGCATCGGTTCCTCAGCGACCCGCCGCTCGAGAAGCGGCTGGTCTCGTTCTGCTCGATCCCGCTCAAGGTGCGGCAGAACGTCATCGGCATGCTCAACGTGTTCTCGTTCACCAAGGGCAACAAGTTCAACGAAGGCCAGCGCAAGATGCTGGCGGTTTTGGGCTCGCGCGCCGCGGTTTCCATCGAGAACGCGCGCCTGTACGAGAACCTGGTCGACGCCAACCTCGAGCTGACCGGCGCCAACCAGTCGCTCGCGGAGAATTTTCGGCAGACCATCGTCGGCTTCGCGCACGCGCTCGAGGAGAGCGATCGCTACACCCGCGGCCATTCCGAGCGCGTGTCGGGCTACGCGCGCCTGATCGCCGAGGGCCTGGACATGAAGGACAAGGAAGTCGAGACCGTGGTCTGGTCGGGCCTCATGCACGACATTGGCAAGATCGGCATCCGCTACGAGAAGCTCAACAAGCCCGGCAAGCTGACGCCCGAGGAGATGGCGATGTTCCGCACCCACCCGGCCAAGGGCAAGCGCATCCTGGAGCCCATCCCGTCGATGCGCGACCTCATCCCGGGTTGCTACTGCCATCATGAGGCCTGGGATGGCAGCGGCTATCCGCAGGGGCTTTGTCGGCACAACATCCCACTCATCGGTCGTGTGGTGGCGGTGGCCGACACCTACGACGCCATGACCAGCGATCGCGCCTACCGCAAGGCGCTGCCTCACGAGGTCGCGGTGGCCGAGCTCGAGCGTTGCGCCGACATCCAGTTCGACCCGCAGCTGGTCGAGGTTTTCCTCAAGAAAATCGAAGAGTACCGCAAACGGTCACGGGACGCCGGGATCGACATCCCGCGTTAAGGCGAGGCGCCGTCTCGTGAACAATTTTCTCAGCTTCGGCTACCTATTATTGGGACGAGGACGAGGGACCGCCCGATGCCGCATTTCCGGTATGATGGACGGGTTGGAGTAAAGGTTTGCCTTCGTCCAAGTCTGCAGGCGGTGCGAGCGGCGATTCGGGGCCTATCCCGCGATCGAGTGAGCGCATGGTAGCGGCCGCCGCCGTGGGCGCCCCCAGCAGCGCCGAAGACGTGGTCGCGCGCTGCAAGAGCGGCGAGCGCCGCGCCTTCGAGGAGCTCTACTTTGCGTATCGGCGCCAGGTGGCGGCCCAGCTGTATCGGCTCATCGGACCCGCCGACCTCGACGACGCGGTGCAGGAGGTGTTCTTCGAGGTCTGGCGCTCGATTGGTCGCTTTCGCGCCGAGTCCAAGCTTTCGACCTGGCTGTACCGGCTGACCGTCAACGTCGCGCTGCGCCGGCTGCGCACCCGCAAGCGGCGCGAGCCACCCAATGCCGGCGATCCGGACGCCCTGCCGTTCGGCGACACGCCCGAGCGAGCGCTCAGGCGCAAGCTGGCCCTGCGGCGTGTGCAATGCATCCTCGATCAGATGGCGCCCAAGAAGCGCATCGTATTCGTGCTGCACGAGATCGAGGGGCTCGAGGTGGCCGAGATCGCAGACATCGTGCGCGCGCCGCGAGTGACCGTACGCACGCGGCTGCACTACGCGCGCAAGGAGTTTTTCCGCCGCACCGAAGCCGACCCGGCGTTCGACCCTGATTTTGAAAAGGAGGGTCTGTGACGGACCCGCGCGGCTGCCGTCGGCACGCGGCCGCGGTCGCCGAGTGCCGGGCCTGTCAGCGGGTGCTGGCGGCGCGCGAAGCGCTCGCGGATGCGGGCCAGGCCGAGCCGCGTGTCGACTGGTCGGGCCTGAGCCACAGCCTGCCCTGGCGGCAGGCGCACGCACCGGGCCGCCGTCTTCGCGTGCGGATGGGCTGGTTTGTGGCGGGCGGCCTGGCGCTGGCCGCCGGCGCGGGGCTTTTGCTCTGGATCGCGCGCTCGGGTCCGCGCCCGCTGGTCGTGCGCGCGCCGCCGCAGCCGACGCCCGCGCCCGCGCGCGACACGCTCCTGGCCCATGCCACCGCGGTCGCCGGCGACGTGCAGGTCGGCGTGGCGTCCTTTCGCGCGCTCGCCCCCGGCAGCGCGGTGCCCGAGGGCGCGCACATCACCACCGAGAACGGCCGGGCCTCGCTGCAGTGGGGCGAGCGCACCGGCCTCACCATCGTCGAGCGCAGCGAGATCGCGCTGGCCGCGCTCGACGAGCACCGCTCCGAGGTCGTGGTCAACCGGGGCGAGATCGCCCTGCGGGTAGGCTCGCAGCGCGCCGACCAGTCGTTCCGGGTGGCCACGCCCGGGCACTCCATCGATGTGCGGGGCACCTGGTTCCGGGTCACGCGCGAGGCTGGCCGCACGCTGGTCGTGGTGTGCGAGGGCCAGGTGGTAGTCAGCGCGCACGGCCTGGGCGGCGAGCGCGTGCTCGAGCGGGGCCAGGCGGCCAGCTTCCGCGACGGCTCGATCGAGGCCGTGCCCGCACATGCGGCCGCCCATTGCCCCGAGCCCTGGCTGCTCAAGTGGCCCGACAACATTGGGGCGGCCCTGCTCAAGCTGGTCGGGGCCCACGCCGAGATTTCGGTCGATCTGATCCCGCTCGGGGTGACGCCGGCTTCCCTGCAGGTGGGCGCGGGCCGGCATCGGCTCGACATCGTGCGGGCGGGCGTGCACGAGACCCAGTGGCTCAAGGTGGCGCCGGGCGAGCAGCTCATCAAGGTCAAGGAGCTGGATCTGTCGGGGCGGGCGGCCGAGATCGGCGCGCGCGTGCCCAGCCACAACGACGAGGTGCGTGCGTGCTACGAACGCGGCCTCAAGCGCGATCCCTCGCTGGCGGGCCGTCCCAAGCTGCGCCTCAAGGTGGGCAGCGACGGACACGTTCAGCGCGCCGACATCGTCGAGAGCGACCTGGGCGACGTCGACGTCGAAACCTGCATTACCAGCGCCGCTCAGCGATGGGTGTTCCCGGCCGGGCCGCCGGTCACGTTCGACAGCGTGCTCGATCTGCGCGGCCGCAAGTAGCATACTTTTTTGGATGCGACGGTGGCGGCTCTCGGTTGCGCTCGCTTGCGCGGCCTGTGGGGAGCCGCCGGCGCCGTCGGCCGGGTGCCGGGGCCAGATCGCGCTCGCCTTCCGTGCCGAGATGGCATCGAAGCGGGCTCCTCGGGCCCACCCATGCACGCCGCCAGCCCAATCGCTCCTATCAGCGCCTACGGCCGCAACTGCCAGCGCAATGCTACCACTTCCGCCGCGCGATTGGATACCATGTCGGCCGTGCACCTCCCCGAGGCAAAGGACCTGGCGGCGGCGCGGCAGGCTCTGGCGGGCCGGGTCGAGCGAACGCCGATTCTGTCTGCGGAAACGCTCGACGCGCGTGCGGGCGCACAGCTTTTCTTCAAGGCCGAGTGTCTGCAGCGCACGGGATCGTTCAAGGTGCGGGGCGCCACCAACAAGATTCGAGCGCTGGGCCCGGCCGATCTCGCGCGCGGGCTCATCACGGTCAGTGCCGGCAACGCGGCCCTGGGCGCGGCTCATGCTGCACGCGCGGTCGGCGCGCCGCTCGTGGTCGTGATGCCCGAGAACGCGGTCGAGTCCAAGCTGCGCGCGGTGGCCGCGTTGGGCGCGCGCGTCGAGAAGGATGGCGTTCGCAATGCCAGCGAGGCGTTCGCGCGCCTGCACGCGCTCATCGAGCAGCATGGCTACACGCTCGTGCACCCGTTCGACGATCCGCTGGTCATCGCGGGGGCCGGCACCGCGGCCGCCGAGCTTCTGGACGAGTGCCCCGACCTCGAGTGCCTCGTGGTGCCGGCGTCGGGCGGGGGGCTTCTGGCCGGGACGCTGGTGGCGGCGCAAGCGCTGGCTCCGCGCGTCGAGGTATTCGGCGTGCAGCCGACGGGCGCCGACGGCATCGTGCGCTCGCTGGCGGCGGGCACGCCCACCGCGCCCCCTCACATCGACACCGTGGCCGACGGGCTGACCGCGCCCAAGCCGGGCGCGCTCAACTTCGAGATCATCCGCCGCTTCGCGGCTGGCGTCGCGACCGTGCCCGACGCCGACATCCTCGCCGCCATGCGCCTCCTCATCCGCGAGCTCCGCGTGATCGTCGAGCCGGCAGCCGCCACCGCGCTCGCGGGCGTGCTGGCAGACCGGCGCTTCCAGGGCCGCCGTATCGGCATCATCCTGTCCGGCTCCAACGCGGCGCCCGAGCGCATCCGGGAGGTTCTGGCC
>DATFWX010000233.1:0-4488 GCA_035258845.1 Polyangia bacterium
CGGCCGGTTCACCAGCGCCCGGGCGATGGCGACGCGCTGCTGCTGGCCGCCGGAGAGCTGCGCGGGAGCGTGGTCCAGGCGGTCGCCCAGGCCGACGCGCGCCAGGGCCTCGGCGGCGCGCGCGTGCCGCTCCCGAGCCGGGATGCCCTGGTAGAGCATGGGCAGCTCCACGTTCTCCAGCGCGGTGGTGCGGGGGAGCAGGTTGAATCCCTGGAACACGAAGCCGATCTGCTGGCCGCGCACGCGGGCGAGCTGGTCGCGCGAGAAGCTGCTCACGTCCTGCCCGCGCAGGAGATAGCGACCCGCGCTGGGGCGATCGAGGCACCCGATCAGGTTCATGAAGGTGCTCTTGCCGGAGCCCGACGCGCCCATCACCGCGACGAAATCGCCGGGCTCGATGCGCAGCGTGATCCCGCGCAGGGCATGCACCTTCACGTCGCCCATCGTGTAGACCTTCTCCAGCCCGAAGGTCTCCACGACTGCGGCCTGGGGGCCGGCGCCGGACGACTCAGAACGGTCCACGTCGGGCCCCCTGCGGCCGGGCGGCCCCGGGGCCGGAGTCGCCCACGATCACGGCGTCGTTCTCGGAAAGCCCGCTCAGCACTTCCGTGCGCTGGCCATCCGAGATTCCGATGCGGATGTCGGCGGGCGTCGGCTTGCCGTCGACGAGCTTGTAGATCCGGGCCGGCTTGCCCTGCGCGGGCGCGGCCGCGCCGCCTGGGCTCGCTCGCCGGTCCGTCCGGGCCAGGGTCCGGTCTCCTCGACCCGGGGTCTGCGCGGGCGCTTCCGGCGGGGCTGCGTTCTCCGGCTTCCAGCGCAAGGCGGCGTTGGACACGCGCAGGACGCTGTCCCTGTGGCTGGTGAGCACCTTGACCGCCGCGGTCATGCCTTGCCGCAGCTTGCGTTCGGGGTTTTCGGCGTTGATGACCGCGTCGTAGGTGACCACGTTCTGGATGGTATTGGGCGCCTGCCGCACCTCGCGGATGACTCCGGAGAACTCGTCGCCAGGGTACGCGTCGACGGTGAACCTCGCCTCGGCCCCCTCGTGGACCTTGCCGACGTCGGCCTCGTCGATGTGAGCGAGGACCTGCATCTTGGTGAGGTCGTTGGCGATGGTGAAGAGCGTCGGGGTCTGGAAGGAAGCGGCGACCGTCTGGCCCACGTCGACCGCGCGGGAGACGACGATCCCGTCGATCGGGCTGGTGATCTTCGCGAACTCCAGATTGGTCGCGGCCTGGTCGCGGTCGGCGCGGGCCTGCAGCACCATGGCCTTGGCGCTCGACAGGTTGGCCGCGTTCTGCTCGCGGGTGGCGACCGCGCTATCCAGGTCCTGCTGCGAGACGAGCTTCTGCTCGAGCAGCTCCTTGCTGCGCTTCTCCACGCGGATGGAATCGTTGAGCAGCGCCTGGGCCTTTTCCACGTTGGCGTTGGCGTTCGCGAGCCCTGCCTGCGCCTTCTCCAGGGCGGCGCGGAAGAGCCGCGGATCGAGGTCCGCCAGCGGCTGGCCCTTCTTCACCAGCGAGTTGAAGTCCACGTACAGCTTGGAGATGGTGCCGGACACCTGGCTGCCGACGTTGACGGTGACGATGGCGCTGACGTCGCCGGTGGCGGAGACCAGCTCGGTGATCGGGCCGCGCGTCGCCGCATCCGTGCGGAATCCCGTCGCCGCGCCGCGGTTGCATGCCGCAGCGGCGAGGCAGGCGAGAGGCAGCACGGCAGCGAGGCGGTTTCCCACGTTACGAGAGAGGCTAACGGCCGGTTTCGCACGCCGTCAATGGCGCGGGCTCACGCGAAACACGACCGAAACAGTGGAATTCCGCGGTAGGACTTGCGGCGCGCTCTTGTGCGGAGATGCGCATCGAAAGGGACCATGAACCACCTCCGGAACCTGGCCGCTACCCTCGTGGTCTCCGGCGCCTCCCTGGCGGCGCAGCCCGAGCGCATCACCTTTCCCGACGCCATCCAGCGCGCGCTGGCCCAGAACCCGTCCGTCCAGGTCGCGGTGCAGGAGATCTCGCGCGCGCACGGGATCATGCGCGAAGTGCGCTCCGGGGCGATCCCGACGCTCAACGCAAATGGGGTCTACACGCGCCTCGACTCGGACCGGACCACGGTCGCCGCAACCCTGGATCCGAACAGCAACGCGGTGACCAACCAGGTTCGCACCGTCCAGCCGCGCGACAGCTGGACCGCGAGCCTCCAGCTGGCCGTCCCGCTGATCGCGCCGCAGCGCTGGGTGCAGTGGGCCCACGCCTCCGAGCAGGTCGATGTGGCCCGGCTCTCCGCGGAGGACGTGCGGCGGCAAGTCGGGATCACCACCGCGCGCACCTATGTCTCGGTGCTCGCCGCTCACCGGCTGGTCCAGGCGAACCAGCACGCGGCCGACAACGCGCGCGACCACCTCGAGGACGCCAAGGCGCGGCTCGTGGTGGGGAGCGGCAACCGCCTCGACCTGGTTCGCGCCAGCCAGGAGCTGGCGACCTCCGAGGCGCTGCTCCAGGCCGCGCTGACCGCGCTCCTGCGGGCGCAGGAAGCGCTGGGCGTCCTGGTCGGCTCCGATGCGCCGCTCGACACGACCGACGACATTCAATTCCCGCCCATGCCCGCGGCCACCCAGGCGATCGACGACGCCGAGCAGCGGCGCGCCGACATCCAGGCGCAGCGCAAGCGGGCGGAAGCGGCGCAGCACGTGGTGCGCGACAGCTATGCCGACTACCTGCCCTTCCTGACGGGAATCGCGCAGCCCTTCGCTTCCAGCTATGCATCGCTCACCTCGCCGACGACCGGCTGGCAGGCGCAGCTGGTGCTCACGCTTCCCATCTACGACGGCGGCTTCCGCTACGGCGCGCTGGAGCAGCGGCGCGCGGAGCGCGATCAGGCGCGCGAGCTTCTCGACGCCGCTCTGCGCGAGGCGCGCTCGGAAGTTCGCTCGAGCTTCGAGGCATTGGAACGCGCCGATCTGTCGCTTGCGCAGGCGCGCGAAGCGAGCCGCCTGGCTGGCGAGGCGCTCGACATCACCACGCTCTCGTATCACGCCGGCGCCAGCAACGACCTCGACGTGGTGGACGCGCAGCGCCGGGCGCGCGACGCGGACAACGCGGCCGCCATCGCCGAGGATGCCGCCCGGCAGGCCCGCATCGATCTGTTGTCTGCGACGGGCCGTTTCCCCTGATGCCCGCGGCGGTGCCGCGGCGCGAGGTTCCGCTTGCGCACAGTGCACCGCGGTTCAGCCTTGCACCCGCACCGCACAGGTAGCATCCCTGCGCGATGGGATTCGCCATCGACTGGCATTCCCTCCTGCCGATGGTCCCGGCCGAGGTACGGGCCCTGGCGGAAGTGCGTCTCGCCAAGCTCTGGGAGGCGCTCGCGCAGGCCGTCGCCTGCGAAAGCTCCTCGACCGCCTTTCGCATGACGGTCGAGGCATGGTCGATCTTCTACACGATCGATTTTCCGGCCCGGCAGATCCGCATCCGGCAGGCGTACTCCGGCAAGCCCTAGGTGTGAATTCTCAGCACGTTGTTCACTGAGGAGAGATGTCCATCCGGCCTTCGATGTGGCTGACTGCGGGTGTCTAGGCCTGCGCCAACCACGGAGAAAGCCGGATGAACATCCATCGTTGTGCCCGAACCTGCCCCGCCAGTCGAGCCCTGCTCGTGGAGCGAGTCCTTGAGCAGGGATGGACGCCCGCTCAGGGTGCTGCAGCTGCTGGCGTGAGCGTCCGTACTGCGTACAAGTGGCTCCGCCGCTTCCGGCTCGAGGGCGAGGCTGGGCTCGTCGACCGGAGCTCTCGGCCGCAGCGGTCGCCGACACAGCTGCAACTTGAAAAGGCACATATCGTGCTCGAGCTGCGACGGACAAAGCGGATGACGGCGGCGAAGATCGCGGCGGCGCTCCAGCTCGCGCGCTCGACGGTGGCGAGGCTGCTGCAGCGCAACGGCATCGGCCGCCTGGCGCTGCTTGAACCGCGGCCGGAGCCGCGCTTGTACGAGTGGCCACAGCCGGGAGACATGCTGCACGTCGACGTGAAGAAGCTTGCCCGCATCGCCCGGCCCGGCCATCGCATCCATGGCCAGCAGGGACAAAAGGCGAAGGGCGTCGGCTGGGAGTACGTACACGTTGCCATCGACGACCATACGCGACTCGCCTACGCAGAGGTCCTGCGCAATGAGAAGAGGCCCACGGCAGTCGGGTTTCTGCGCCGCGCCCATGCCTGGTACGCACACCAGGGGATCATCATCCAGCGCGTCCTGAGCGACAACGGAGCCTGCTACAAGAGTGGCTTCACAGACGCTTGCGCCCAGCTCGGCATCTGGCACCTGCGCACGAGGCCCTATACCCCCCGCACCAACGGCAAGGCCGAGCGCCTCATCCAGACGTTGCTCCGCGAATGGGCCTACGCCAGGTGCTATCCCAAGTCGCGTCACCGAACAGCAGCTCTGCTACCCTACCTGCGCTACTACAACCGCAAGCGGCCGCACGCCGGATGCG
>DATFWX010000234.1:0-23647 GCA_035258845.1 Polyangia bacterium
CGGGGCCTCGACCGAGCTGACGGTCGGGATCAGCCGGCTCGCCCAGTCGGTGCAGGGTCTGTCTCAGTCGTCGCTCGACACCGCCGGCTCGACCTCGGCCATGGACGATGCCATTGCGCGCGTGCGGGTGGCGGCCGCCGACACGGCCGAGCTGTCGGCTCGGGTCTCGGGCGAGGCCGAACGGGGCTACCGGGCCGTGCACAAGACGCTCGACGAGATCGAGCGCATCCGCGATCTGGTCGAGGAAGCCCGCCGTACGATTGACGAGCTGGGTACGCGCGTGGGCGGCATCGGCGCGGTCGTGGTCGTCATCGAGGAAATTGCGCAGAAAACCAACCTTCTGGCGCTCAACGCCTCCATCATCGCGGCCCAGGCCGGTCAGCACGGACGCGGCTTCGCGGTGGTTGCGAGCGAGATCAAGGCGCTGGCCCAACGCACCGCCGCCTCGACCAAGGAGATCGGCGCCCAGATCGCCGGCGTCCAGGAGGAGTCGGACCGCGCCATGAGCGCCATGGCGACCGGTGTCGACGCGGTCAACCAGGGCTTCCAGGTCGCGGTCGGGGCCGGCGACGCGCTCGGTGAGATCCGGCAGTCTGCTCGCGCGGCCCAGAAGAAGGTGCAGGGCATTGCACGCGCCATGGAAGAGCAGGCAGTGGCCAGCCGCCGCGTCGCCGACGCGACCGGCCACCAGGCTCAGCTGTCGCAGCAGGTCGTGCAGGCGATTCGTGAGCACGCCCACGGCGGCCAGCGCATCCGGAGCGCGGCCGACGAGATGGCCGAGGTCGCGCACCGGGTCGAGGAACGGCTGCGCACGGCCAGCGCGGGCGCGGCCGGGGTCGACGAGGCACTGGGCGATCTGACCGTGGTCGCGCGCGACCTTCTGCGCCAGCAGAAAGATCGCATGCGCAGCGCCGAGCGGCTGCAGGCGGCGGTTGCGGGCGTGCGCGAGGCCGAGGCCCTGACCGCCGAGCGCGTCAAGCTGCTCGGGCAGGCGGCAGCGCTCCTGCGCGACGAGACCGCCCAGCTGCAGCGCCGGCTGGACCAGCTCGCGCCCAGCTAGCCAGCGTGGAATGGGCGCGAATGCTGCGACGAGAACTGCCCGGGGGCGCGTGGTTGCCGGCCCTGTTGCTCGTTCTATCCTGTGTCGAGACTGCGACCCACGATTGCGGCGGCGGGCTGATCTGTCCGGTCGACACGCTATGTTTTCGCGGCAGCTGCGTCCTGCTGCAACAACGCGCGGCGTGTGTGGGTCGCATGAACGTGGCAGCGTGCAGCTATTCGGCGGTTCCGGACGGAGTCTGTCGCGACGGGCTTTGTATCCCCGCGGGCTGTGGCAACGGCGTCGTCGAGCCCCAGCGCGGTGAGGTCTGCGACGACGGCAACACTCGCTCCTACGATGGCTGCAGTTCCGATTGCACATCCCAGTGGTCGCTTGTGGATTCGGGCACCATGAATTCGCTCGGGAGCGTCTGGGGCAGCGGCCCCAATGACATCTTCGCGGTCGGGTATGGGAGGACCATCCTCCACTTCGACGGCACGAGCTGGTCGCCGATGAGCGCGGGCTGCACGCAAGGCGCGCTGTTCCGGGGCGTTTGGGGCAGCGGCCCCAGCGATGTCTTCATTGTCGGCGAAGCGGGCACCCTTCTCCACTTCAACGGCTCGACCTGGGTGCTTTTGGGCTCGGGAACCATGCTGTGGCTCGCGGCCGTGTGGGGCAGCGGCCCCAGCGATGTCTTCATTGTCGGCGAAGCGGGCACCCTTCTCCACTTCAACGGCTCGAGCTGGTCCCCGCCCATGGGCTCGGGAACCGCGCCTTTCCTCGAGGCTGTGTGGGGCAGCGGCCCCAGCGATGTCTTCGCGGTGGGCGCAAATGGCACCATCCTCCACTTCAACGGCTCGACCTGGTCACCCATGGCCTCGGGCACCACGCAAATCCTTTGGGGCGTCTGGGGCAGCGGCCCCAGCGATGTCTTCACAGTGGGCGCAAACGGCACCATCCTCCACTTCAACGGCTCGACCTGGTCGCCCATGTGCTCAGGCACCCAGGCGGCACTCCAGGCCGCGTGGGGCAGCGGCCCGACTGACGTCTTCGCCGTCGGCGGCGCCGGCACCATCCTCCACTTCGACGGCTCGCGCTGGTCACCCACGGCCTACGCCAGCACCCTGTCTTTCGCCGACGTCTGGGGAATCGGCCCGACCGACGTCTTTGTGGTCGGCGAGCGCGGCACCATCCTGCACTGACCGAGCCGCTCGCAACTTGATGTCCTCGGTCTCGAGTCTGCCTTGCTCGCGCAAACACCGAAGAATACTGGGGGGGTTTCGCTTGACGCAAGGCGTGGGATTCGCTACAAGCTATGGCGTCCGCTGGCCCCTTCGGACCATCCAAAAATGCAATGAAACCGGGGCCGTAAGGTAGACGAGCCAGATGCAGTTCGACATGGTCAACATCCTGGTGTTCGCGGCGCTGGGCGGCGGCTTTCTCGCGGCCACGCTGCTCATCGGGAGCCTTTTGCGTCCGCACACGCCCGATCCCGACAAATCGGCCATCTACGAGTGCGGCGAAAAGCCGATCCAGCAGGCCTGGTTCAATTTCAACCCGCGCTTCTACATCATCGCGCTCGTGTTTCTCATCTTCGACGTCGAGGTCGCGTTCACGTACCCGGTCGCCACCGTGTTCCGGCGCTGGGTGGGCGAGGGCGCCGGTGGCGTCGCATTTTTCGAGCTTCTGGTCTTCATTCTGATTCTGGTGCTCGGGCTGGCCTACGTGTGGCGCAAAGGCGATCTCGAGTGGATCCGCAAGTTGCGCGTGGATAAGGGCAAAAGCGATGCCACGGCCGCGCCGCCCGCCAGCTCGGAGGACAAGAAGGCGGCCTGATGGAAGCCCAGAAGATCTTCGAGCTCATGGCCCAGAAGTGTGGCGACGCGGTCTTCGGGTTCACCGCCGAAGGCACCAAGGATCCCTACTTCAAGGTCAAGCCCGAGCGCTGGCTCGAGGTCGCGCGCCTCTTGCGCGACACGCCCGAGCTCGACTTCGACTTCCTGAACGTGCTGACCGGCGTCGATTGGATCAAGCAGAACGTGATGCAGGTGGTCTACCACTTCTACAGCTACCGCCATAAGCATCAGTGCGTGGTCAAGATCGATCTCGATCGCGCCAAGCCCCAGGTAGCGTCGGTGGAGTCGATCTGGAAGGCGGCCAACTGGAACGAGCGCGAGCAGTACGACCTTCTGGGCATCGAGTTCCTGGGTCATCCCGACCTGCGCCGCATCCTGATGCCCGACGACTGGGTGGGCCACCCGGTGCGCAAGGACTACAAGGAGGCGGCCGAGTACCGCGGCATGCCAACCACGCGCCCCTCGCCGATGGATCTTTTGGCCGCGTACGACAAGGCCAACGTGAAGCCGGAAGACTCAACATGAGCGAGCTCATCTTTGCCTACGACAGCGGCGAAGAGATGACCCTCAACATGGGTCCGCAGCACCCGTCCACGCATGGGGTCATCCGCTTCATCGTCAAGACCGACGGCGAGATCATGTCGGAGGCCGAGCCCGACGTGGGCTACCTGCACCGCTCGATCGAGAACATCGCCGAGAAGTGCACGTACGAGGGCTTCATGCCCTATACCGACCGGGTCGACTACGTGGCCGCCATGACTGCCAACCACGCCTGGGCGGCCGCGGTCGAAAAGCTGGCCGACCTGGCCGTGCCGCCGCGCGCCGAGTACCTGCGCATGATCACCGACGAGCTGGGCCGCATCTCGTCGCACTGCATCGCGCTGGGCGCGATGGCCATGGACATCGGCGCCATCACGCCGTTCCCGTATGCGCTGCGCGAGCGCGAGTATTGCAACGATCTATTCGAGGAGCTGTGCGGCGCGCGCCTGACCTTCAACTACCACCGCATTGGCGGCGTGGGCTGGGACATGACCGACGCCTGGCGCGACAAGGCGTTGCGCTTTTGCGATCACTTCGAGCCCGTGGTCGACGAGTTCGACCGCCTGATTACGCACAACGAGATCTTCATCAAGCGGCTGGCCAACCTGGCCGTGATCTCGGGCGACGAGGCCAAGAGCTACGGCCTGGTCGGCCCCAACCTGCGCGCCTCCGGCATCGACTTCGACGTGCGGCGCGACCACCCCTACTCGATGTACACGAAGACCAAGTTCGAGGTCCCGGTCGGCCGCGGCCGCATGGGCACGGTCGGCGATTCGTGGGATCGCTTCTGGGTGCGGGTCGAGGAGTGGCGGCAGTCGGTCCGCATCGTGCGCCAGTGCCTCGAGCAGATCCAGGACACCCCCAAGGGCGAGTTCTGGAACAAGCCCAAGAGGCTCAAGCCCAAGGGCGACGCGCTGGCACGCATCGAGGCCGCGCGCGGCGAGATGGCCTGTTACGTGGTGGGCGACGGCGGTACCAACGCCTACCGGGCGCGCTTTCGCACCGGCTCGTTCAACGCGATGGGCATCATCCGGCTCAAATCGCGCGGGCTCATGGTGGCCGATCTGGTCGCGCTCATTGCCTCGCTCGATATCGTGGCCCCGGAGATCGACCGGTGAGAGGCGGCTGGAGCCTGCTTATTCTTCTTGCTGGCTGCGGCGGCGCCGCCCCGCCGGCGCCGGTCCGCGACGTGCGGCCCGACGCGCTCAATGTGGGCGACAAGCTGGTGGTCGAGGGCACGCCGGGCGCGTTCGCAGCCTCGGCGCCGACCAAGGTGGTGCTCGACGGCTACTGGGTCCGTCCGGCCAAGCGAGCCCACACCGAGCTGGGCCGGCTGGAGCTGGACGGCCGCGCGGTCACGAGCGAGCTCGTGCTCGCCGACATCGACGATCAAGCCGAAGCGAAGCTGGGAGGTCACCTCGAGTTCTCGGGCCGCGTGCATGTGGTGCAGACGGTGGCCGGGCAGGCGCGCGACCTGGCCAGCTCGAGCAAGGTGCTGGTGCGCCTGGACCTTTTGCCGCGCTCGCTGCACCGGTTCGCCTTCGAGCTGGTCAAGCAGCACAAGGAGTCGCGCCTGCTCGACTGGCTGGGCCTGAGCCTGGCGCCCACACCACAGGGCCTTATGGTCCGGAACCTGCGCACCGAGTTCAAGTGGGGCGCCTTCATGGACAAGTACGACCGGCCCCCGCTCGACAACAAGATCACGCTGGCGGAGGCCCGCGCGGGCGGGCTGTCCGACCAGGATTTCCGCGCCATCGATCGCAACCACGACCAGGTCATCACGCGCCACGAGGCCGAGGCCTACGAGCATGCGGCCGGCTTTGCCGCCCAGGCCGACCTGCGCGAGGGCGACCTCGTGGTCAGCGTCGACGGCGTGCCGGTCCGGACCGCCGACGCGTTCGCGGCGGCCTGGGAAAAGGACACCGCCACCGTGCCCATCGTGGTCGCGCGCGGAGGTCAGCAGATCCCGGCCGTGCTGCCGCGCCACGGCGCGCCCGCCGACCTGCCCGACGGGTTCCTACTGGGCGGCCTGCTCATCGCGGTCGGCCTCCTGGTGCTGCTCCCGGTCGGCCCCATGGCCGGCTTCATCGTGGTGTGGGAGCGCAAGGTGTCGGGGCGCATGCAATCGCGCATCGGCCCCAACCGGGTGGGACCGCAGGGCTGGCTGCAGTGGCTGGCTGATGGCATCAAGCTCATCATCAAGGAGGACCTGGTCCCCGCGGAAGCCGATCCGATACTGTTCAAGCTGTCGCCGTTCTTGGCGTTCATCGGGCTGTTTCTGACCTTCGTGGTGCTGCCCATCTCGCAGTATCTGCAGGTGGCGGACCTCAACATCGGCCTGCTTTACCTGCTCAGCGTCACCTCGCTCGTGGTGGTGTCCATCATCATGGGCGGCTGGGCGTCCAACTCCAAATGGGCGCTGCTCGGCGGCATGCGCTCGGCCGCGCAGATCATCAGCTACGAGCTGCCGGCCTCGGTGGCGCTCTTGACCGTGGCCACCATGACCGGCTCCCTGTCCATGCAGACCATCGTGCGCAACCAGGGTGGCGCGCCCTGGCACTGGAACCTGTTCAAGAGCCCGATGGCGTTTGCCTGCTTCTTCATCTATTTCATCAGCGCGCTGGCCGAGGGCAACCGAACGCCGTTCGACCTGCCCGAGGCCGAGTCGGAGCTGGTGTCGGGCTACAACACCGAATACTCAGGCTTCCGCTTCGGCATCTTTCCGATGGTGGAGTGGGTGAATCTGTTCGTCATCAGCGCGGTTGCGACCACGCTGTTTCTGGGCGGCTGGTATCTGCCCCACATCTCGCCGCAGCAGGTGGAGGCGAGCGGCCTTTTGACCCAGGCCTCGCTGATCGTGCTCGTGATCGGAATCGGCGTGTTCGTGGCCACGTTTCTACTGGGCAGCATCGTGGGCAAGCCCGAGCTCCTGACGATGGGCATCTTCCTGGCCCTGCCGGTCATGCTGATCTTCGGCTATGCGCTCGGCGCCTACCAGGTGACCTCGCTCCTGATGTTCGTGGCCAAGGTGACCACGCTCGTGTTCGTCATCATCTGGATCCGGTGGACGCTGCCGCGCTTCCGGGTCGATCAAATGATGAACCTGTGTTGGAAGTATCTGATCCCGCTCTCGTTCGCCTGCTTCGTGGCCACCACGGCGTGGGTGTGGGCGACCGAGCGGCAGCCGCTCGTGCAGGCCGGCGTGGCGTGGATCATGTTTCTGGTGTTCGGCGTGGGCCTACTGGCCCTGTTCAGCGCCAAGGTGCTGCGCAACCTGCGCAAGGTGCGCCTGCTCAACGTGGACAAGCAGGTGGATTTCAACCTGTTTTATTGAGGAAGCAAATGAACAAAGAAGGCGGACAGGCCGATCGCAGCTACTTTGGAAACATCCTGCAGAGCGCCAAATCGGTGCTTGAAGGGATGGCGGTCACCTTCTCGTACATGTTCCGCAAGCCCATCACGACCCAGTATCCGGACCGGGTGCCGGTGCCGGTCGCAGACACGCTGCCCGAGCGCTACCGGGGCTTCCTCGAAGTCGACATGGACATCTGCATCGCTTGCAAGCAGTGCGAGCGCGATTGCCCCATCAACTGCATCGTGATCGATCTGGTCAAGCGCGAAGACGGCAAGCGCGGCATGACCCGATTCGACATCGACATGGGCAAGTGCATGTACTGCGGCATCTGCGTGGAGGCGTGCCCGATCGAGTCGCAATCACCGGGCGACACCGAGGTGTCCAAGTGCATCCGCATGACCCGCGAATTCGAGGCGGCGACCGAGGACTTCAACACGCTGACCTTCCGCTTCATCCGCCCCGGCGACTTCGTGATCCCGTACAAGCCCAAGAAGGGCGCGGGCATCGAGCCCTCGCGTCGACGCGGCGAGATTGCGCGCGAGGTCAAGCGCAAGGGCCAGGAGTACAACGCCCTGGCCGCCCGCTGGGCCATCGAGAACGGCGCCGTCAAGAAGACCGGCGGCGCGGCCGAGCTGGTCAAGGACGAGGTCGTGCTGACGCGCGCCAAGGAGCTGGAGCCGATCGTCAAGAGCGCGGGCAGCGACGCCCAGAAGCTCGAGGATGTGCTCTACGAGCACGCGCTCGCCCAGACCGACTGCGAGGCCTGCGGCTGGCCGACCTGCCGAGAATACGCGACCGCCATGATCACGGGCAAGGACGGCGAGTATTTCAAATGTGAGCCCGGGGGCGCGCAGGCCACGCGGGACATGAACCTGATCTTCCAGATCCGTCTGGGCAAGAGCGCCGAGGAGGCGGCCAAGGCCGCCGCCAAAGTGACCTTGGAGCACCACAAGTAGGAGCGGGAACAGAAACCACAGAGAGCACAGAGAACACAGAGGATCGAGAAAGGTTACGTTTCCAATCTCTGTGTTCTCCGTGTTCTCTGTGGTTAAGCAACCAGGTGACGAATGGAAATACTGCAAGGAGTAAATCCGGGGGCGCTGGTTTTCTTCGGACTGGCCGCGCTGGTGGTCGCGTCGGCGGCCGGCGTCGCCCTGTCGCGCAACATCCTGTACGCCGGCTTCTCGCTGCTCGGTACGCTGGGCGGCGTCTCCGGCCTCTACCTGTATCTGGGCGCCGACTTCCTGGGCATCGCGCAGCTCATCATTTATGTGGGCGGCATCCTGGTGCTGATCCTGTTCGCCATCCTGCTCACCAACAAGATCGGCGAGGTGAACATTTCCAACGCGAGCGTGAGCCTGCCCGTGGGCGGCGGGGTGGCCGCGCTCATCCTGCTCACGCTGGCCTATATCGCCACCCAGACCAGTTGGCCCCAGACCGAGGCCGCAGCGACCCCCACCACCGCGCGGCTGGGCGACGCCTTCCTGCGCGAGTACCTGCTGCCGTTCGAGCTGGTATCGGTGATTCTGCTGATGGCGCTGGTGGGCGCGATGGTGATCGCGCGCCGCGCCGCCAAGGAAACCCCTCGCCCCAGCGAGCCCGGCTATGAACGGCTTATTTAACGTCGGCCTCACCCATTTTCTGGTGCTGGGCGCGATCGTGTTCGCGCTCGGCGTGCTCACCGTGTCGACGCGCCGCAACGCGGTGTCGATCTTGATGGGCGTCGAGCTGGTGCTCAATGCGGCCAACATCAACTATGTCGCGTTCGCACACTACGTGTCGGGCGGGGTGAGCGGCCAGGTGTTCGCGGTCTTCATCATCGTGCTGGCGGCGGCCGAGGCCGCCATCGCGCTCGCCATCGTGCTCGCGATCTTCCGCGAGTTCCGCACCATCAACGCCGACGAAACCTCGACGCTGAAGGAGTAAGCCGGGCATGCACGAGCTCACGGTCGTCCTGCAGAGGGTCACAGAGACCGGCCCGATGTGGCTGATCCCACTTTTCCCGTTCGTGGGTGCGGTCATCAACGGCCTGTTCGGCAAGCTGCTGCAGGATCGGGTCGGCAAGTCGGCGGTGCACACGATCGCAATCGGCGTGATGTGCGGGGCCGCCCTGCTTTCGGTGATCTTCTGCATCAAGCTCGCGGCGCTGCCCGAGGGCGCGCGCAACCTGCATTCGCTCGCGTTTCCGATGGTCTCGATCGGCGCGGCGCGCTTCGACATGGCATTCGCGATGGATCCGCTGAGCGCCACCATGGCGCTCATCATCACCATCGTCGGCACCCTCATCCACATCTACTCGGTCGGCTACATGCACGAGGAGCCGGCCTACTGGCGCTTCTTCTGCTATCTGAACCTGTTCGTCTTCTCGATGCTGCTCCTGGTGCTGGGGGACAACTTCATCGTGATGTTCTTCGGCTGGGAAGGCGTCGGGCTGTGCTCGTACCTTCTCATCGGCTTCTGGTACACCGACGTGGCCAAGGCGCGGGCCGGCATGAAGGCCTTCATCGTCAACCGCATTGGCGACTTCGGGTTCGTCACCGGCGTGTTGTTCCTGTTCTGGGGCTTGGGCGGCAGCTGGCTGCCCTCGGGCCAGTACGTCAAGGACCTGGCGCCCAAGGGCAACTACGTGCAGGCCAGGGTGGTCGAGGAGCCGGCTGAGCCAGCGGCCGAGCGGGCGCCGGCAGCACAGGAAGAAACCGCGCGCGTGTACGTGGGGCCAACGCTCACGTTCAGCGAGCTGCGCAACCAGCTTGCGCTATCCCGAGCGGACGGCGAGCGACCGGTGGCGCGGCTTCTGTCCCAGGACAAGACGGTCTGGGGCGTGCCGCTCATCTTCCTGGTGTGCCTGGGCCTGTTCATCGGCGCCTGCGGCAAGAGCGCGCAGATCCCGCTTTACGTCTGGCTGCCCGACGCGATGGCGGGCCCGACGCCGGTGAGCGCCCTCATCCACGCCGCCACCATGGTCACCGCGGGCGTGTACATGGTGGCGCGGCTGAACTTCCTGTTCGCGCTGTCGCCGGGCGCGATGACGGTGGTGGCCGGCGTGGGGGCGCTCACCGCCCTCTTTGCCGCCACCATGGGCTTCTTCCAGTACGACATCAAGCGGGTGCTGGCCTATTCGACCGTCAGCCAGCTCGGTTTCATGTTCATCGGCGTCGGCACCGGCGCTTACTGGGCGGGCGCGTTCCACCTGCTCACGCATGCCTGCTTCAAGGCCTGCCTGTTCCTGGGCTCGGGCTCGGTCATCCACGGCATGCACTTTCTCGAGCACAAGAAGCACGCGGCGCGTGCGGGTCATGCGGAGGGCGAGCACCCGGCGGCCGACCCGCGCCTGGCGCCCGATCCCTACGACCCCCAGGACATGCGCAACATGGGCGGCCTGCGCAAGCTGATGCCGGCCACTCACTGGACCTATCTCATCGCCTGCATCACGATCGCCGGGTTCTTCCCGCTGGCGGCTTTCTTCTCGAAGGACGAGATCCTGTACCGAGCATTCGTCAACGGCAACACGCTGATCCCGGGCCCGCTCATCTGGCTCACCGGCATCGTGGCCGCCGGCGGCACTGCGTTTTACATGTTCCGCTCTTACTTCATGACCTTCTGGTTCCGCGAGCCGACTGCCGAGATGCGCGAGCACGTCCACGAGTCGCCGACCTCCATGACCGGCGTGCTGTGGGTGTTGGCGCTGGCATCGATCACGATCGGCGCCATCCTGGGCTGGCCGCATCACGCGCTGCTCGAAAGGTGGATGGAGCCGGTGACCGCGATCGCGCGCGTTCAGTTCCACGACAAGCCGTTCGGGATCGAGCTCGGCTTCTCTCTGTTCTCGATCCTGGTGGCGGCGGTGGGCACGTACACCGCCTACTATTTCTACAAAGACGCCGCGCGGGCCCAGGAGCGCAAGCAGGCCCTACCGGCCTCGTTCCTGCACAAGCTGCTCTACCGCAAGTACTACGTCGACGAGCTGTACGAAGCCACCGTCTTGCGGGGCACCATCGCGCTGTCGCGTGGGCTGGCCTGGTTCGACCTGCATGTCATCGACTTTCTGGTCGATGGCACCGCCCGGCTGGGCGTGGCTGCGTCCTTTTTGGGCGGTCAGATCGACAAGTGGATCGTGGACGGCGCGGTCAACGGTCTGGCCGAGGCCATCATCGCGGGCGGCCGCCAGCTGCGCCGCATCCAGACCGGCCGCATCAACAACTATGCCACCGTGGTCGCCATCGGCGCGGTGGCACTGATCGTGATTGCATTCCTGGGTCAATGAGGAACGGATGAAGATCAAGCTCACGTTGCTTGCAGTGCTGCTGACGCCGGCTTTGGCCTGGGCTCAGCAGGTCCCGACCGGTCCGGCGCCCAAGCTCGAGGTAGCGCCGCGCCAGGTCGTGCTGTCCTCGGGCACGCAGCCGGGCGCGCAGACGATTGCGCTCCGCAACGTCGGCACGGCGCCGCTCGAGATCCGCGCCCTCCGGATGGCGCCGGGCTCGGAAGGTTGGCAGATCACGACGCCCATGCCCGCGCAGACGCTGCCTCCGGGCGCGCAGCTCCAGGTCCGCGTCGCGTTCACGCCCGATGGCAAGCGCCGGCAATCTTTTGGCGGGCTGCAGATCGTGTCCAACGACAGCACGCAGATCGACGACCCGCACACGCCCGAGATCGACTATACGACCGGCGTTTCGTTGCGCGCCGGCTCTTCGTGGCTGCTCTCGCTCATGGTGTTTTTCCCGCTGCTCGGCATTCCGTTTCTGTTCATGGTTCCGCGCGGCAAGGAGCACCTGACCCGGTGGGTGGCGGTGGCGGCGGCCGCGGTGCCGATGGTGGCGGCAATTTACCTTTACCAGCACTTCGATCCCAACTGGGGGGTCAAGAACGGCAACAGCGGCCTCCAGTTCATCGAGCACGCGGTGTGGGTGCGATCGTTCAACATCGAGTTCTACATGGGCGTCGACGGGGTCAGCGTGATGATGGTGATCCTGACCGCGCTCGTGTGTCTGATCGCGGTCGGCGCGAGCTGGTCGGTGCCGCTCGAGCGCTCCATCCGGGGCTACTTCACGATGTTTCTCCTGCTCGAGACCGGAATGATGGGCGTGTTCTGCGCGCTCGACTTCTTCCTGTTCTACGTGTTCTGGGAGGTCATGCTCCTGCCGATGTATTTTTTGATCGGCATCTGGGGCGGGCCGCGCAAGGAGTACGCGGCCATCAAGTTCTTCCTGTACACGCTGGCCGGATCGGTGCTGATGCTGTTGGCGCTGATCGCGCTCTACTACAACAGCGCGCCCACCTACCTGGTCGATGGGACGCCGGCCAGCCACACCTTCGACATCCTGAAGATGGCCTATGCCAACAGCTACGCGAACGTGCCCCCGATCCTGGGCATGAACTTCGCGCGGCTGGTCTGGGTGGGCCTTTTCATCGGGTTCGCGATCAAGGTGCCGATGTTCCCGTTCCACACCTGGCTCCCCGACGCGCACGTGGAAGCGCCGACCGCGATCTCGGTCATCCTGGCCGGCGTGCTGCTCAAGATGGGCACCTACGGGATGATGCGCATCAACTTCCCGATCCTGCCCGAGGCCACCACCTGGGCGTCCGTGGGGGTGGCGGTGTTCGGGGTCATCAACATCTTGTATGGCGCTCTGTGCGCAATGGCGCAGAAGGACCTCAAGAAGCTGGTCGCCTACTCGTCGGTCAGCCACATGGGCTACTGCCTGCTCGGGATGGCCGCCTTCACCGGCACCGGCATGTCAGGCGCGATGCTGCAGATGTTCAACCACGGCACCATCACGTCGATGCTGTTCATGCTGGTGGGCGTGATTTACGACCGCGCGCACACGCGTGGGGTCGACGAGTTCGGCGGGGTGGCGCAGGTGATGCCGGTGTACGCGGCCTTCTTCGGGTTGGCCTTCATGGCCTCGCTGGGGCTGCCCGGCCTGTCGGGCTTCATCAGCGAGGCGCTGGTGTTCCTGGGCGCCTTCCCGGTGTTCAAAGTGATGACCATTCTGGCCGCCACCGGCGTCATCATCACCGCCGGCTACCATCTGTGGGCCATCCAGCGCATCCAGCTGGGCCCGTTCAACCCGCGCTGGGAAAGCGCGCTCAAGGGTCACGATATGGACCGGCGCGAGTGGGCGACCCTGCTGCCGCTGGCGGCGATCGTGCTCGTGCTCGGCTTCTACCCGACGCCGGTGCTCGACACCATCAAGACCGGCATGGGTGACCTGGTGAACCTTTTGGCCCACGGCCAGGGTGCTGCCAGCATCGCAGGATTGCCGTGACCGGACTGTCCAACGTTGCCAGCCTGTACTGGTTCAGCCCCGAGTCGGTGCTGACAGCGGGCATCCTGGTCATCCTGGTCTGGGATTTGGTGGTGCGGGGCGTGTCGCGGCGGACTGCGGGCCTGTTGACGCTTCTGACGCTGGCAGCCATGCTGGTGGCCACCTTCGTCACCCATGACCCGAGGCCGCGCGGCCTGTTTGGCGGGCTGATCGCGCGCGACCCGTTCTCCGACTTTTTCAAGATCCTGTTCGCGGTGACGACCGCGATCGTGGGCATCATGGCGCTGCGCGCCAAGGACGCCATCGACTACGACGACGGCGATCGCGAGGCGGGTGAGTTCTTTGCGCTCGCCCTGTCGGTCACGTTGGGCATGAACCTGATGGCGGCGTCGACCGATCTGCTGCTCGCCTACCTGTCGCTCGAGTTCGTGTCGATCATGTCGTACATCATGAGCGGCTTCACGCGCCGCTCGCGCCGCAGCGCCGAGGCCTCGCTCAAGTACGTCATCTACGGCGGGGTGGCGTCCGGGGTCATGCTGTACGGCATGTCGATCCTGTATGGGCTGGCCGGCACCACCGACCTGGTCAAGATCCGCCTGGCGGCGCAGCACGCCAACCCGGTGGCGGTGTTCGCGGCGGTCTCGTTCTGCATGGCCGGCTTCGGCTACAAGATCGCGAGCGTGCCGTTCCACATGTGGTGTCCCGACGTCTACGAGGGCGCGCCCACGCCGGTGACCGCATTTCTTTCGGTCGGGCCCAAGGCGGCCGGCTTTGCGCTTTTGATCCGCTTCTTCGCGGGCGCCATGCCGGCCGAGATACAGACCGAGTCGCTGATGGGCGGGGCGCCGTGGGCGCTCATGCTGGCCTGCATGTCGGCGGTCACCATGACGCTGGGCAACCTGGCCGCGATCCCGCAGCAAAACCTGAAGCGCATGCTGGCCTACTCGTCGATCGCGCACGCCGGCTACCTGCTCATGGGCTTCGCGACCGGCACCGCGGAGGGCCGGGGCGCGGTGATGTTCTACCTGATCGCGTATCTGCTCATGAACCTGGGCGCCTTCCTGGTCGTGCTCGCGATTGCCGAGGCCGGCCTGGGCGAATCGATCGACGATTACAAGGGACTTGGTTATCGCAGCCCCTACCACGCGGCCGTGCTCGCGATCTTTCTGATCTCGCTGACCGGTGTGCCGCCGATGGTGGGATTCGTGGGCAAGTTCTACCTGTTTGCGGCGCTCATCAACAAGGGCGGCTCGATGTTCATCGCGCTGGCGGTGCTGGGCGTGCTCAACAGCGCGGTCTCGCTCTACTACTACGCGCGCGTGCTCAAGGCCATGTACCTGGATCAGCCGGCGCGCAGCGAGCCGGTCCTGGTGGCGCGCCAGCACACGCTGCTCTTGGCCCCGCTGGCCGGCTTCACGATTGCGTTCGGGCTCTACTGGTCGCCGGTTTACAACTGGGTCGTGGGCTCGCTCGCGATGTGGCTGCCGCAAGCGCAAGCCGCCACCGCGCAGCTGCTGCGCTGACGCCTGCCGCCGCTCGGTTTTCTGGCGCTTGGGCATCAGATTTCCGTCGCCCGGACCGGCCAACTACCCGAAATCATGACTGGCACAGCCATTGCTGCCTGTCCGCCCATGACGCTTCGCTTGAGCTTTTTGCTATTGCTTGTCGGTGCCTGTGGGAGCGGCCGGCCGGGCGCCTGCGCGACCGACGACGACTGCATCTTCCGCACGAACGCCGGCTGCTGCGGCCAGTGTCTGGCCAAAGACGATCCGGTGCCGCCGCCGATTCCGTGCCGCGCCGCCTGCCCGCAGTTCATTCCGTCGTGCCTGTGCCATCACGGGCAGTGCGGAATCGGCACGCTCACCCAGGGCGCAGCCTGCGACCTCCAGCGTGACGACTGCGCGGTCGGCCTCAAATGCTGCGCGACCTGCTGCGGTGTCCCGCCGCCCGATGGCGGCACCTACGATCCGCGGCCGCAGTGCGTGCAGCCCGCGATCGCGCCGCCGCCGGGCCCGGGCGGCTACTGCCCGCCGGTCGCGCTCGGTGGCGGAGCACCCGGAGCACCCGGTGCCGCCGGTGCGCCGGCCGCCATCACCGTCTTGAGCAGCTCGCCGGGCGGCACCGCTCCCAGAAGATCGTAGCGCTCGTTGACGATCGTCTTGGGCACCGCGCGGATCTCGTACTTGCGCGCCAGATCGGGATACTCTGAAGCCTCGATCACGTCCGCGCGCACCCTATCGGTGGCGATCGCGAACCGGTAGGCCAACCTGGCCATGGGCGGGCAGTGCGGTCAGGTCGGGGTCACGAACACCTGGATGTGCACGTCCTCGCTGAGCTTGGCCAGCCCCTCGGCGATCGGGGCCGGAAGCGCATCCGTGTCCTCGCCGCCCAGCTCCAAAATGGTGGCGATCACCGTCGACAGCTCGTAGCCCGCGGGCAGCCCGAAAAAGCGCAGCTTGGCGCTCCCGGGCGCACCGAAGAGCAGGGCCGGCAGTCGCTCCGCGCCCAGCTTGCCCAGCTGCTGCTCGTCCGACGGCTGCACATCCCGCACCTCGAGCTTGATGCGTGGCGACTGCGCAGCCACTTCCTCGAGCAGGAGCCGCGCCTCGCGCCCGTACGGCACCTCCTCACCCGGCACCACCAGCGCAGATTCGTGGGTGACCAGCGTCAACGCGACGTCGCGCTTGAGCGCAGCAAACTCGGTGCGCAGCAGCTGCTGGTCCGATTCCGACAGCAGAGCCATGCTCAGGTCACGGTCCAGGTTTCGTTGCCCCTGAGCAGCTTCTGCAAATCACCCTCGCCCAGCTTCTCGCGCGCCTTCCGCGTCTGCTCGGTGATGAGCTGGTCGTAGGTCGGCCGCTCGATCGCGCGCAGCACGCCCAGGGCAACCGGAAACTGCGGAACGTCCAGATGCGCTTCCAGGAACGCCAGCGACGGCGAGGCCGCCTTCTCGTCGTGCACCAGAAGGCTGGCCGGATCCAGGTCCTTGAGGCTCACCACCTCGGGCTGGAAACCCGATCCCACCCGGATGCCGCGGTCCTTGGCCTTTCCGAACACGAGCGGCTTGCCATGCTCGAGCCGGAGCTGCGTGTCTTCCTTGACCGCTTTGTCGGTTGCGAACGCAAAGGCCTCGTCGTTGAACACGTTGCAGTTTTGAAAGACCTCGATGAACGCGCTTCCCTTGTGCTCGGCCGCGCGCCGCACCACCTGCTGCAGGTGCTGCACCTCGGTGTCGATCGAGCGGGCCACGAACGTGGCCTCCGCGCCCAGCGCCACCGAGAGCGGGTTGAACGGATAGTCGACCGAGCCGTACGGCGTCGACTTGGTCTTCTTGCCCAGCTCCGAGGTCGGCGAGTACTGACCCTTGGTCAGCCCGTAGATGCGATTGTTGAACAGCAGGATCTTGAGATCCACGTTGCGGCGCATGGCATGGATCAGGTGGTTGCCCCCGATCGAAAGCCCGTCGCCGTCGCCGGTCACCACCCACACCGACAGCTCGGGCCGCGTCATCTTGAGCCCGGTTGCGATCGCGGGCGCGCGCCCGTGGATGCCGTGGATGCCGTAGGTCTTCATGTAATAGGGGAACCGGCTCGAGCAGCCGATCCCGCTCACGAACACCATGTTCTCGCGCCGGATGCCCAAATCCGGCATGATCTTCTGCACTTGCGCGAGGATCGCGTAGTCGCCGCAACCCGGGCACCAGCGTACCTCCTGATCGCTGATGAAGTCCTTCTTGACGTACTGCGGTTTGTCGGTCGGGGGGGAACTCGCACTCTCGCTCATGACCGCGCTACCTCTCCACCGCGCGCAGCGGCGTCACCGTGCGCGCCTTGCCGGCTGGGCCGGTAAGCTCTTCGATCTTGGCGGTGATCTCGACCACCTTGAACGGCTTGCCCTGGATCTTGTTGAGGCCGATTGCATCGACCAGATAGTCCGCGCGCAGGAGCCGGATCAGCTGGCCGTTGTTGAGCTCGGGCACCAGCACCTTGTCGAAGCGCGCGATGATCTCGCCCAGATCGGGCGGCAGCGGGTTCAGATGGCGCAGGTGCACGCTCGACACGCTGTAGCCCTTGCCGCGCATGAACCCGACCGCCTGCGTGATGGCACCGTAGGTGCCTCCCCAGCCCACCACCAGCAGGTCCCCGCGCGGCTCGCCCAGGATCGCGGTGGGCGGGATGTCCTGGGCCACGGCCGCCACCTTGGCTGCGCGCGTCTTGACCATGCGCTCATGGTTGATCGGATCGTAGCTGACGTTGCCGGTCAGGTAGTCCTTCTCCAAGCCGCCCACGCGATGCTCGAGCCCGGGCGTGCCCGGGATGGCCCAGGGCCGGGCCAGCGTGTGAGCGTCGCGCAAGTAGGGGAAGAATCCCTCCGGATCGGTGCGGAAACTGACCTTGATGGGCGGAATGTCGGCCGCGTTCGGGATCTGCCAGGGCTCGGCGCCATTGGCCAGGTAACCGTCGGACAGGAACACGACCGGCGTCATGTGCGTGATTGCGATGCGCACCGCCTCGAGGGCCGTCCAGAAGCAGTCGGCGGGCGAGCGCGCGGCCACGATCGGCAGCGGGCACTCGCCGTTGCGGCCATACATCACCTGCAGCAGGTCGGCCTGCTCGGTCTTGGTGGGCAGACCGGTCGAAGGGCCGCCGCGCTGGATGTCCATGATCACGACCGGCAGCTCGAGCATCACGGCCAGACCCATGGCCTCCGACTTCAGCGCGACCCCCGGACCCGACGTGGTGGTCAGCGCCAGCTTGCCGCCGAAGGAGGCGCCGAGAGCAGCGGTCAGGCCCGCGATCTCGTCCTCGGCCTGGAACGTGATGACCCCGAACTGCTTGTAGCCAGCCAGCTCGTGCAGGACGTCCGAGGCCGGCGTGATCGGGTAGCTGCCCAGAAAAAGCTGCAGGCCGCTCTTTTGCGACGCGGTGACGAAGCCGAGCGCAGCCGCGCCGTTGCCGGTGATGTTGCGATACGTGCCGGGGGGGAGCTGGGCGGGCCGCACCACGTACGACGCGTCGAAGATCTCGGTGGTCTCGCCGTAGTTGTAGCCGGCCTTGAACGCACGCAGGTTGGCCTCGGCAATCTGCGGCAGCTTGGCAAACTTGGCCCGGATCGAGTCGTGCTCGCGCTCGGTGGGCCGGTTGTACATCCAGAACATGAGACCGAGCGCCCAGAAGTTCTTGCAGCGCGCGACCTCTTTGGTCGACAGCCCGAGCCCGTCGCAGGCATTCTGCGTGAGCTTGGAGATGTCGATCTTGTAGACCCGGTACTTGTCGAGCGAGCCATCCTCGAGCGGATTCTGCTTGTAGCCCGCGCGCTCGACATTGGCGGGCGAAAACGCGCCCAGGTTGACGATCAGCATGCCGCCGGGGGCGAGGTCCGAGATGTTGGTCTTGAGAGCGGCCGGATTCATGGCCACCAGCACGTCCGGCCGGTCACCCGGCGTAAACACTTCGCGGCTCGAGAAATTGATTTGGAAGCCCGATACACCGGCCAGCGTGCCGGCCGGGGCCCGGATCTCGGCCGGGAAGTCCGGGAAGGTGGCGAGGTCGTTGCCGTACAGCGCCGAGGCACGGGTGAACTCCGAACCTGTAAGCTGCATTCCATCGCCCGAGTCCCCACAAAATCGAATTACGACCGTCTCGACCTCTTCGGTTTTCCTCGGGGGAGGGGTCATAACGGGAAGCGATGGACCGCGGGTTTCACCTTCCATTGGTTTTCCTTATGAGAATCCCAGCATCGGCAGGAAGCAGGAAAGACACGAATAATTCTAGCAAAAACCAACTCTGAGTCAAGCCAACCCACAAGCCCACCACCCCGACGCTCACCTGCCCTGCCGAGGCCGGAACGCCATATAAACGATCCGGGTCCAAATGGCAAGGGGGGCTAGCGGACGCAGAAGCGAGTCCCGGTTGTAGGGACGCCCTCGAGGGCGAGTGGGCTCTGTACGCCGACGCACGTACCATTCACCAGAGCACATTGGCTATTCGCGGTGCACGGGAAGAGGCACTCCCGAACCCCATTGTGGTTGGCGCAGATCAGGGTCTGGCACTGGCTGTCCATCGTGCAGGGCGCGAACAGACCGCCGCCGGGTGCCGGGCTCGTGCAGCGGCCGACGATCGAGCCAGCGACGACATAGAGATCGCACACGGCGCCGCCGTTGCAGTCCTCGATGGAGAGGCAGGGCTGCCCGCCCGTCGGTGGTTGGCAATAGCCGGCCGCGCATGCGGAGCCGGGCGGGCACGTGCGGTCAATCACGATGTTGCCCGTGTCATCGCAAGTGCCGCTGGCCCCGCCGCCGGCACACACGCGCTGCCCGGGCATATTGCACTGCGGTATCACGTCAAAGCCCCGCGCGTCGACCGAAGCGTCCGGCGCGCGCGCGTCGACGGACCCGTCGCGTGCTCCCGCGTCGGGGCACATGGGTGCGGTCGCCCGCAGCGCAATCGTCAGATCGAGGCGCGCGTTGTCCATCACCGGCCGCGAGGCGGAGCCGCTTGCGATGGCGCAGCCGGCCAGGTCGCGCGCCCATACCGTCACCACGAACAGGTCGGTCGCATCGCGCGGCAGGACCACCACGAAGCTGGTCTCGACGCCGAAACCGCCGCTGGGTGCGTTCCAGATCTGCGGCGCCATGGCGGTGCGGACGCCCAGCCGGAAGTCGGCCTCGAGCTGCATGGTCTGCGCGGGCACGCCCAGCACGGTCACCAGGATCCGGGGCCCATCCTGCTGGCCGCAGCCGAGCGCGACCAGCACGAGCGCCGACGGTACCAGCCGGTGAAGCCCCATCACCAGCTCCGATTATACAGCCGCGGACGCTCAGCGCGCGCCCGCCTTGCCAATCCGTACGCGGACGCTGGCCAGCTTCCAGGTCACGACCACCCGGTCGACGCGCGGCTCGCCGCCCAGCATGAGATGGAGCTCGATGTAAGGCTGAACGAACGCGGGCGGCGGCTGCAGCTTGATCTCATCGAACGCCGCCAGCACACACTTTTCGGCGCGTGGCCAGTCGGCGCCGCGCGATTTCGGCCGCACGGCGCGCGGCTCCAGCAGATGCCCCTGCGGGTCGATGGTGGCGGTCAGCGTCAGCGCGCCCACAGCGGCCCACTGCACGCGCTCCAGGCAGGCCGCAAACCGCGGCAGCTGCCGCACAGCGGGATCGCTGAGCGCCTCCTCCCACGCGTCTTTTTCGCGCGCGTACGCGTCGAGGTCATCGAGCTTGATCAGCGAGCCGTCGGCGAAGCGGCACAGGGTGGCCCCATCGGAGGGCTCGACCCGAGCCGCGTGGAAATCGGGGCAGTCGAACCCGCCCACGCCGTGCTGGCGCGCCTCCGGCATGCGACGCGACGTGGTCGTCAGCACGCTGAAGGCCTGGCAGGCGAGCAGGCCGGTACGGTTCCGGCACGACGCCGAGAGGGTCAGAGCCGAGCCCTCATTGGAGCGCAAAAGGCGCACCGGCTGGCCCGCCACCGTCCAGGTGAGCTCATCGAAGAGCGCCGTGCTGGGCGCGCTCGCAGCGAGCAACAGCCACAGCAGCCGTCCCACCCAAGCCACTCGCATCGTATCCGTGCCTCACTCCTGCGTCGCACCCGCGCGCCTGCGCGCGGGGCCGGGACCCGCCCTTTCTATACCACGGACGAGCTCGCCTCCGCGTAGAATACCCGGGTTCATGCACATGGACGTTCCAGCGCCGCCTGCGGTTTTCGTGGGACGCGAGGCCGAGCTCGTGCGGATTGCGCGCGCCCTGGAGGAGCTGCGCCTGGTCGTGATCTACGGGGTCGCCGGCGTGGGCAAGACCGCGCTGGCGCTGCGCGCGGCCCACGAGCTGTCGGCGCAGCGGGGCGCGCGCCTGGCCTACCTGGCGTGTCGTCCCGGCGAGAGCGCGACAACCGCAGCCACCGCGCTGGCCGCGCAGCTCGGGGTCGGGAGCGGTGCCGAGGGCACGGTGCGGCTCGATCCCTTGCGGGCGCTGATGGAAACCGCTGCTGCCGCGCCGGTCGTGGCCTGCATCGACGACCTGCAGCGCTCGGACCCGGGCCTGCCCGATGCGCTGGCGCATCTGGCGTCGCGGGGCCTGCCGCTCTGGATCTTTGCGACCGCACGCGAGCGGCTGGCTCTGTCACCGGTTGCGGGCGATCATCTGCTGGTGCTGCTGCGCGGCCTCGACCCCGCCGAGGCTGCCGCGCTGTGGAGCCGGCTCGAGCAGATCTACGGCCCCCGGCCCGGTCAGCGCGCCCCGACGGCGAGCGCGCACACCCCGCTCAGCATCAAGCAGGCCTTCATGGGGCCCGGCGCTGCCGCCCCGGCCGATCCGTTGGGATTGGAAGCGCTTCCGCCGGCTGAAGCGCGCCTGCTGGCGCAGTTGTGCGCCTTCCGGCGGCCGGTGCCGACGGCAGCCGTGGCCACCGATCCCGAGATGCAGGGCGTGCTGGAGCAGCTGGAAGCGCGCTTTCTGGTGGAGCCCGCGCCCGGTGGGGCCTGGGCCGTGCATGATCTGGTTCGCGAGGCGGTAGCGCGCTCGCGCAGCGGGCCGGGCCGGGCCGAGCACGCGCGCTGCCGGGCGTTCTTCGGCACCCAGGCTGGAAGCGATGAGGTGCGCTTGGAGATCCTGCACCACGCGGTGGCGGCGGGCGAGAATGCGTGCGCGCTGGACCTCCTGGTTGCGGAGGCGGGTCGCGTCGCGCGGGTGCCCCCGGGCAGCTCGGTGTTCGAGCGCGACCTTGGCGACGCGATCGACCAGTTGGCTGCGCGCATCGAATTGCCGGCTCCGGTGCGAGCGCTGCGAGCGAGCATCCGATCACGCCAGGGCGAGCCCGCCCGAGCGTGCGACGAGCTGGCTGCGCTGGTGGACGAATACCCGCAGGCCCGACTCGACTACGGCGCCATCGCGGCGGCGCTGGGACGCACGCGGCAGGCGCGGGCGGCGCTGGCAGGCGCGCTCGCAGACGAGACACTGGGCCCGCTGGTGCGCCTGCTGGCGATGGCCACGCTGTGCGGCGCCTACCGCAACGACGGCGATCTCAAAGGTGCATGGCAGGTGCTCGCGGGTACGCGGCGGCTGGTCGATTCGACGGGGGCGCTCGGGCAGGGAGTGGCGGCCTTCATCGAAGCGTTGCTGACCTACGATGGCGGCCGCTACGGCGCCGCCGCCGATGCAACCGAGCACGCGCGCGCTGCGCTCGAGCGCGCGGGCGTTCCGTTCGCGCTTCCCCTCTTGACGTCGGTCGAGCGCGCGGTCGCTGCCGCGCGCGGACAGCCGTCGCCGGCCGACCACGCCGGTGAGCCCGACGAGCTGTTCGACGAAGCGCCCTTCTTACGCCACTCGGCGCGTCTGTTCCGCGCGGAGGAGCTGGTGCGACGCGGTCAGGCGCGTGCGGCCACAGCGCTGGCCGGTGAGGTTGCCGAAGCGGCGTCTGCTCTCGGTTATCCGGCCCTGTCACGTGGAGCTGCGCGCGTGATGGCGACGGCTGCGGAGGCCTTGAGCGGGCACCGGGGGCGCCCGGCGAATCTGCAGCCGCGCCGCGCGGGCGCGCGCGCAGAAGGTTTCGATGCCGCCTCGGAGCGGCTCACGCGCGCAGAGTATTCGGTCGCGGTGGGCCATCTAGCGGCCGCCGAACGGGACGCGATCGCGGTCGAAGCGGTGGCCACGCCGGCGCGCTGGCGCCACCTGTATGCGCGCGCCCAGCTCGTCCGCGCCGAAGCCGCCCTGCGCCGAGGCCGGTTCGACGAGGCCCGGCCGCTCATCGCGGCGGTGCGCGCGGAGGCGGCCCCGCAGGGCTATGCACCGCTTGCGACCGCATGTGACATCCTGGACGCCGCGCTGGCTCGCGCGAGCGGGGCCTGCGCACCGGTTCGCGACGGCGTGCTGGCGGCGCGGCTGGGCCTGGGCGCCGAGCCCACGCTGCTCGTGCGCGACGCAACCGGTGTGCGGGGTCTGCTCGCACCGACCCAGCTCGGCGAGTGGGACCTGTCGCGCTATGCGACCACGATCGATCTGGTCCGCCGCCGCGTGCGCCTGCGCCGGCGCATCATTGATCTGACCCGTCGGGGCTCACTGATCGACCTCATGCGCGCGCTGGCGCGCGAGCCGGGCGCGCTGGTTTCCACGGCCGAGGTCGTGCGCGCGGTCTGGAACCTCGAGTACCACCCGCTGCGCCATCACAGCCGCATCACGATGGCCGTGCTCCGGTTGCGTCACCTGCTCGGCCCCGGCATCATCGAAGCCCAGCCCGAGGGCTACCGGCTGGCTGTCCCGGCGCCCTGGATCGTCGTGGAGCCGCGTTGAGAGTGGCTGCTACCCGGAGGTCCCATGCAACTGCACTGTCACCGAGGAGCGACAGTCCGCTGCAGAGAGGGGTTGGCAGCGCTTGGGTCAGCCGTCCCCGCCTGTGCGGCTGCCCCGCCACGCCGACCCTCACGATTTGGCCAGGATGGCCTCGCGGCACAGGGCTTGCTGAGCGAGTCGGCACCATGAGCTTACGCATCGGCTTGGTTTTGTTGCTGTGGGCTGGCTGTGGACCGACTGGGATCGGCGCAGACGCGGGAGGCGGGGGGATGGCGGGGGCCGGCGCGGCCGGTGGCTCCGGCG
>DATFWX010000235.1:0-69562 GCA_035258845.1 Polyangia bacterium
CGGATCCTCGACCTTGCCGAAGTGACCCTTGAGCGGAAATTCGGGCGCCTGGTAGCGCCACACTTCGCCGCTTTTGCGATCGCGGATCCAGATCTCCGGATTGACCTCGTCGAGCGGCTTTCCGACCGGGATTTTCTCGACCGCGCCGCGTGCGATCAGGGCCTCGAGCTTCTGCTCGAACTCCTGCACCTCGTCCGCGCTCTCGAACTCGGTGGCGCGATGCAATCGTTTCAGAATCGATGCCATCTACATTCCTATCAGGATCTGGCTGGCGCCGCCGGCCCAGGGCCCGCCCTGCCCGGCCACCACGCCCTCGTACACGGTCGTGCCCTTCTTGAGCACTATGGTCGACACGTGGCTGGCCTCATTGCCCCACTCGGGCTTGAGCGCCATCCGGATCTTGCCCTCCAGACCCGGTGGTCGCCCGCCCTTGGTCACCCACCGGCCCTCCGCCTTGGCGCCGCCGCCGTAGAGGCGCTTGACCTTGACGTCCTTGTTCAGGACCTTCTTGGTGTATTTTCCGCCCTTGAACGCCTTGGCGTCGGCCTCTTTGAGGTCGCCCGGGTTCTTTTCATCGTGCTGCGAGACCGAGGTCGCCTCCGACGGATCGAGCACCTCCTGAAAGGCCTTGCCGCTGGATCCGCCGCCCGGTTTGAGCTTGACCTTGCTGCCCGCGATCTTTCCGGAATCGCCGTCGACCGTGATCTTCTGGCCCCACAGCTTGACGGTGCCCGACTTGTTGATGATGAGCCGCAGCTCGTCGGCGACCACGATGCCGAGCTCCTTGGCCTCGACCTTGATCTCCTTGGCCACCTCGGAGCAGTGCTTCTCGGTCTCCAGCATCGAGTGCCGGCCCGCCTCCTCGTGTAGTTTGCCGAGCACGCCCAACCCGACCTTGCCCTCGACGTCGAACTGCAAGCTCCCGCGGACCGACTTGGTGCTGCGGCTCCCCTTGATGTACTCGTAGCGGATCTCCTCGATCTTCTCGAACTTGAGCCCGCCGATCTGGGTGGAGCGCAGGGCGCCGACCAGGTCGATCCCGGCCCCCAGCACATTGACCGAGTAGCCGGCGCCGATGGAGAGCTTCATCTTGGCCCCGACCAGCTCGGTGGCGGCGTCGTCGACCTTGAGCCTGCGCGTGCGGTCCACCTTGATCGACTGCTTGCCTTTGATGCTCTCCTCCTGGTCGCCCGCGACCGTGGTCTGTCGATTCTTGGTGACCGAGATGGTCTGGTTCCCGGTCACGCTGCTGTCGTCGTCGAGCTTGACGTGGAGAAAGTGGTTCTGGTCGATGGTGCGATCGCGATTCTTCTCGACCTTGAGCGCCTCGTTGGCCCCCACCTTCTGCGCCTTGTCGTTTTCGACGTTGATGAGCTTGTCTTTCTGCGCGTGCAGATAGATCTCCTCGTCACCTTTGGAGTCCTCGAATGTCATCTCGTTGGACCCGCCGCCGCCCGGGGACGAGTTCGAGCGCAGCACGTTCCTGGTTTTGTGGCCCGGCAACCCGACCGGGGGCTTCTTGGCGCCGTTATAGAGCGAGCCCACCACGATGGGCTGGTCCGGGTCCCCCTCCAGGAACCGAACCACCACCTCATCGCCGATGCGCGGGATGTAGAGCGCACCCCAGCCCGCACCGGCCCAGGCCTGACTGACCCGGATCCAGCACGAGCTCGCCTCGTTCTTCTTGCCCTCCCGGTCCCAGTGGAACTGCACTTTGATGCGAGCGTGCTGGTCGGTGTAGATCTCTTCGCCCGCGGGCCCGACCACGATCGCGGTCTGAACGCCCTTGACGACCGGCCAGGGCGTGCGCCGGGGCGGCCGATACACGACCGAGGTCGGGATGCAGCGGAAGCGATTCTTGTAGTCGATGCCGGGCGCCTCCTCGACCGCATCCTCTTCCAGCGCCTGCATCTGGTGGCCCTCATGCTCGACCGCCACCAAGAGGTACTTCTCGGTCGCCAGCGGATGATCCTCGATCTCGAAGGTGAACCCGGGCTGAAGGCGCCGGCACAGGCTGGCGCCGCGTCCGGTCAGGCTCTCGCAGCGCAGCTCCTCGAGCCGGATCTGGGCCAGCTTGCCGCCCCGGCCCGGATCCTCGTATGCGCCCGGATAGTCGTACACCTCCAGCTTGGCGTCGGCTTTGGAGTCGGTCTTTTCCGCGTTCTGGTCGAGCTTCGGTTTTTCGAACGCGTAGTCGCGCTGGCTGTATTTGCCGGACCGCAGCTCCTGGGCGCGCTCCCACTCGTAGACGAACTCCTTATCCTCCACGGTGCCCGAAAGCTCGCGAAACGGCACCCGCGGGTCTGCAATCGGCTTGGGCACATCTTTGGCGTCGCCCAGCACCATCGTGTGCTTGCCCTCGGCGTGCTCGAAGAAGTAGAAGATGCCCTCGAACTCGAGCAGCCGCGACACGAAGGCCAGATCGGACTCCCGGTATTGCACGCAGAACACGCGCTTGGGGTAGTCCTTGACTGCCCACCGGTGCTCGACCTTGGCGTCCTTGAGCACCCGCGTCACGATGTCCTTGGTCGATTGCTCCTGGAAGATCCGGCTGCGCGAGATCAGGGACAGCTTCCAGAGCCGAGGCACCAGCATGACCCGGTAGCGCCGCCGCTCCCGATACTGGCCCGTGTACTCGATGCTCGACAGGATGCCGTGGACGAATCGGGAGCCGCCGTCCGGCGGATGGATGGTAAGTTGGGCGTCTGCGCCCAAAAGCGGCTCGGTGTCGAGGTGCTCCTTGGTGGTGAGGTCGATCTCGAACGCAAAGGGCTGCGACAGGGCCTCGCGGCCCCGGAACCCCACCACGCCGAGCTCGCCGCCAGTATAGGAACCGGCCTTGAACTCGAACTCCGCTACGTCGGCAAGCTTCGCCATTGTGCCTTTGGAACTGCCCCCCAACCCGGTGCCGGGTTTTTAGAATAGGCCCCGAGGGCCGTGGGCTGTCAAGCCACGCCGCCCGCGCGACCCCCCTGTTCTCTGGATTATCGGGCAGGACCCTCAAAAGTTGCGTGGGGAAGTAGAATACAAGAAAAATCGACGGGTTGGGAGAAGCGAGGGAAGATTCAAGCAACTTCTTCGCGGACTTGCCGATAATTCCTCTAAAAGGCAGACGACGCGAATGCAGCTTGACATCCAAGCATCCCTGGTGCGAGATCGCTCGCCCACGGATGGCCCATCGCGCGAGAGGCGGGACGGGCCTGCATACGCGGAACAACTCTAGGACGGGGGTTCACAGCCATGGCAATGAACGGGTTTGCATCGGGAACGCTGGAGAAGCAGGGGCAGATCAAGGGCGGCTGCGACCGCGATGGTCACAAGGACGAGATCGAGGTCTACAAGCTCGATCACAAAGTGACGATCCCGACCCACGGGCAGACCGGAGCGGCCACCAGCTCGCGCGTCCACGACGTGCTCGTCTTCACCATGAACTTCGACAAGTCGTTGCCGTCGCTGTTCCAGGCCCTGGCGAGCGGGGAGAAGATGAAGGATTTCACGATCAAGTTCTTCCGCATCAAGGGCGGCGTCGAGGAGTTCTACTTCTCGATCAAGCTCGAGAACGCGGTAGTCGTGGGGATCCGGGAGTACAAGCCGATCACGCTCGACGCGGCCTTCACGCACTACGAGGATCTGGCCGACGTGTCGCTGCGCTACCAGAAGATCACCTGGGACCACGTGGCCGACAAGACCACGGCCGTGGACGACTGGAAGGCGGCCAGCAAGTAGGGAGTGCTCGGGGAGCCATGCGCGCTCCCCTTTGCCCCGGGTTTCTGATAGCCTGGGGTCTCTATGCCTCGCAGCCGGACGCTCTTAGAGCGGCTGGTCGATCCGCGTGCGGAAGCCCAGCGGACGACCCGCCTGGACACCGAAGCGCTCGCCGACTCGGTACTTTCGCACTTGTATCGAATGCTCAACACGCAGCGAGGCTCGGCGCTGGCCGCGCCCGACTACGGGGTGCCCGAGTTCAGTGAGGTGATCCACAACTTTCCCGATGCCATCATGGACCTGCAGCGGGCCATGAAGGCCTGCATCGAGCGCTACGAGCCCCGCCTGCGTGACGTTTCAATCAAGTACACGCCGGTCGAGGACGACCTGCTCATCCTGCGATTCGAGATCACGGCCCGCCTGGCGCTCGAGGACTCGAGCCGTCCGGTGTGGTTCGAGACCACCATTGACTCCTCCGGCAAGGCGAGCGTGAAGCGGTGACGGCCAACTACCAGAAATACTATCTGGCCGAGCTGGCGTTCTTGCGTGAGATGGGGCACGAGTTCGCGGCCGCCTATCCCGAGGTCGGGCACATGCTGGCCGAGCAAGGCTCGGATCCCGACGTCGAGCGGCTGCTCGAGGGGGTGGCCTTTCTGACCGCCCAGGTGCGTCAAAAGCTGGACGACGAGTTTCCCGAGATCGTCTACTCGCTGACCGACCTCATCTTCCCGGAATACCTGCGTCCGATTCCGGCCAGCTCGATCCTCCAATTCACGCCGCTGCCGAACCTTTTGCGCGATCGGCAGCGCATCCCGCGCGGAACCGAGGTCGGCTCGGTGCCGGTGGAGGGCACCCCGTGCCGGTTTCGGACCACGCAGGACGTCGACGTCCTGCCGCTGACTCTGGAGCAGGTGGCGGTCGAGCTGCCGCAGGCGACCGGCGCCGAGCTGCGGCTCTCGTTCAAGCTCCAGAGCGGCGCCAAGCTGGGCACGGTCGACCTGCGCGAGCTGCGCCTGCACCTGATGCCGGGCGCGCAAGCGGGCACCGCCACCGCGCTCTACCTGTGGCTGTGCCGCCGCGCGCGCGGGGTGGTCCTGCGCAAGCGCGGCAGCAAACCGGGCGCGGGCGGTGGGATCCGACTGCCGCCCTCGGTGCTGCATCCGGCCGGCCTGGGCAACGAGGAGGCGCTTCTACCCAGCGCACCCAACGCGCTCGGCGGCTACCGGGTGCTGCAGGAGTTTTACACTCTGCCCGCCAAGTTCCTCTCTGTGCGCGTAAGCGGCCTCGAGCGGCTGAGCGAGCTGGGCCCCGAGACCGGATTCGATCTGGTCATCGAGCTGACCGAGCCGCTGCCGGGCAGCCTGCGCCTGACGCCCGAAAACCTCGCTCTCTACTGCACGCCGGTCATCAACGTGTTCGCGCACGATGCCGATCCGATCGCGCTCGAGCACGACCAGACCGAATACCGCGTGCGCCCGGCCGGCCCCGATGCGCGCCATTACGCAGTGTACTCGGTCGAGCGCGTCAGCGGCTGGGTGCAGGGTTGGTCCGAGAAACGCAATTACGAGCCGCTGCTGTCGTTCCGTCGCGGCGTCGAGTCGGGCGCCGGGGCCTACTACACCAAGCGCCTCAAGCCGGCCGTGGTCGGAAGCGGCAGTGAGCTGTACGTGTCGTTCTCGCTGCCGGTCGCGCGCGACACCACGCTGCCGGCCGAGGTGATCACGATCGAGCTTCTGTGTTCCAACCGGCGGCTGCCCACGCAGCTTCGAGTCGGCGACATCTCGGTTCCCACGGCGGCCACGCCGCCCATCGTCACCTTCAAGAACCTGACCACCCCCACGTTGCCGGTCGAGCCCCCTCTGGGCGGCGACCTGCATTGGCGGCTGCTCGCGCACCTCAATCTGTCCTATCGCACGCTGGCCGACGCGGAGGCGCTGCGCGACGTGCTCCACCTCTACAATTTCCAGGCGCTCGTCGACCGCCAGGCCGCGCGCGCCAACCAGATCCGGTTGCAGGGCATCAAGCGCTGGCAGACCCATCCCACCGACCGCCTGCTGCGCGGCGCCGCCATCCGCGGGGTCCGCTTCGAGGCCGAGCTCGACGAGGACGCATTCGCCGACGAGGGCGAGCTGTATCTGTTTGCGGCGCTGCTCAACGAGGTGCTGGCGGCGCAAACCAGCCTGAACACGTTCACCGAGCTGGTGGTGACGGCCGCCCAGGCGCGCAACCGATACGAGTTTGCCCCCCGCAGCGGGCACGTTGCGATCGGGGGGATCCGGTGAGCGCCCCGCCCACGCCGACGAGCCGTGACATCCTCAAAGAGGGCAACACATTCGCGCTGTTCCAGGCCATCCGCATCCTGGAGCGGCTGGGCGGGCCCCGGCTGGGGCGCGAGGGCCCGGCGGGCGACGAGGTGGTGCGGCTGCGGCCGTCGTTGTCGCTCGCGTTCTCGCCCGCAGATGTGGAGCTGATCGACAAGGCCCTACCGCCCAAGGAGGCGCCCGATCTGCCGGTGCGCTGGCGCATCACCACGCGCTTTCTGGGCCTGTACGGCGTGACCAGCCCGCTCCCCAACTACTACGCGGAAGCGCTCGCGCAAGCCGACCCCGAATCCACCCGGGTGCGCGACTTTCTCGACCTGTTTCACCACCGGCTGCTCTCGCTCCTGTTCCGCGCGTGGACGCGCCACCACTACGAGGTCGAGTTCCAAACCGACGGCAGCGACGACCTGTCGCGGCGTCTATTGGCTTGGCTCGGCATCAACCCGCGGGTGGCCGAGCTGCTCGAGGTGGCGCCCGTGCGCCTTCTGCGCTACGCGGGCCTGCTCATCGGACGCGACCGGCCGCCGCGCGCGCTCGAGATCATGTGGGCCGAGCTGCTCGACGTTCCCATCCGGGTCCGGGGCAACATGGGGCGTTGGATCATGATCCCACCCGACCAGAAGGCGCTTCTGGGCGTGCAGTCGATGCTCCTGGGCGAAGACTTCGTCATCGGCAACAAGACCTTTGACGTGAGCGGAAAGTTCCGGGTCGTGGTGGGACCTTGCGACTATGAAACCTTCGAGAGCTTTTTGCCGGGCGGGGCCGGGCTCCAGCAGCTGCACAATGCCGTCGAGGCGGCATTGCCGGCGCCCTTCGACTACGAGGTCGAGGTGCGCCTGCGCGCGGAGTGCCGTCCTCCGTTCAGGCTGAGCACGCCAAAACCCAATCGCCTGGGCTATACGGCCTGGCCCGGGCATGCCCTGCCGGCATCTTCAGAGGACGTGACGGTGCTCGTGCAGGCGAGCGCGGTCAACCGAACCTAAAGGGGAGGAACATGCTGCTGGTCGAAGCCAAGAGTCTGCTCCGCACCTTGAACCGTCATTGCACGCATGGGCTGGAGGCCGCCATCGGCGCCTGCATCGGGCGCGGGCACTACGAGATCACGGTCGAGCACATGCTGGCGGCGCTGCTGGACGACGCCCACGCCGACGCCGCGATGATTTTGCAATTTTACGGCATCGATGGCGCCATGCTCAAGCGGCGCGTCGACCGCACCATCGATTCGCTGCGCGGCGGCAATCCCGGAAAGCCGGTGTTCTCGCCGCTCCTGCTCGAGTGGATCCAGGATGCGCAGCTTCTGGGCTCGGTCGAGTACCAGTTTGCGAGCGTGCGCTCGGGAACCCTGTTGACGCGGCTGGTGCAGGCGCCCGAGCGCTACACCGCGGCCACCTATCCCGAGCTCGACAACATCTCGCGCGACGATCTGGTCAAGAAGCTGGTCTCGATCACGACCGGATCGACCGAGGACGTGCCGACCGAGGGTGCGCGGCCGGGTGGGCCCGGCAAGGGCCCCGCGGCCGGGCAGCCGGGCGCCGAAGGCACCGCGCTGGCGCGTTTCTGCATCAACTACACCGAGCAGGCGCGCCAGAACAAGATCGATCCGGTGTTCGGGCGCGATCGCGAGATCCGGCAGATCATCGACGTGCTGGCCCGGCGCCGCAAGAACAACCCCATCATCGTGGGCGAGGCCGGCGTGGGCAAGACCGCCCTGGTCGAGGGTCTCGCGCTCAAGGTGGTCGAGGGCGACGTGCCGCAGATCCTGCATGGGGTCGAGATCCTGGGGCTCGACCTGGGCCTTCTGCAGGCGGGCGCGGGGGTCAAGGGCGAATTCGAGAACCGGCTCAAGGCGGTCATCGACGAGGTCAAGGGCTCGGCCAAGCCCATCATCCTGTTCATCGACGAGGCGCACACGATGATCGGGGCCGGCGGCGCGGCCGGCGGCTCGGACGCGGCCAACCTGCTGAAGCCGGCGCTCGCGCGCGGTGAGCTGCGCACCATGGCCGCCACCACCTGGTCCGAGTACAAGAAATATTTCGAGAAAGATCCAGCGCTCACGCGCCGCTTTCAGGTCATCAAGGTCGACGAGCCCGACGACGCGGTGGCGGCCACCATGCTGCGCGGCCTGCGCGAGCGCTACGAGGCCTCGCACGGGGTCCGCATCCGCGACGACGCGGTGGTGGCGGCCGCGCGCCTGGGCAGCCGCTACATCTCGGGCCGCCTGCATCCCGACAAGGGCGTGGATCTGCTCGACACCTGCGCGGCCCGTGTCAAGATCGCGCTCAAGACCAAACCCGACCGCATGGAGCAGCTCGAGCGCCGAATCGCGGAGCTGGAGCGGCACCTGAACTCGGCGCGCCGCGACGAGGCGGCCGGCATCACGCAGGACGCCGAGGCCATGGCGGCGGTCGAGAAGGAAATCGAGGCCGCGCGCACCGAGCTGGGCCAGGTCGAGGAGCGCTGGAAGCAGGAGCTGTCGCGCGCCGAGAAGGTGCTGATGCTGCGCGGCGAGCTCGAGAAAACACCGGCCGACGACAAGGACACGCGCGCACATCTTCACAAGGATCTCGAGGAGGCGCTTGCCGAGCTGGAATCGGTGCGCGGCGAGGTGCCCCTGGTTCCGGTCGAGGTCGATCCCAAGGTGGTCGCGGGCGTGATCGCGGATTGGACCGGCATCCCGGTCGGCTCGATGATGAAGGACGAGGCCAAGACGCTGCTCGAGCTCGAGAAGCGCCTGGGCGAGCGCATCAAGGGCCAGGACCATGCCATCCGCACCATCGCCGAGATCATCCGCTCGTCCAAGCTGGGGCTGGGCAACCCGGAGGCGCCGCTGGGCGTGTTCCTCCTGGTCGGGCCCTCGGGCGTGGGCAAGACCGAGACCGCGCTCGGCATCGCCGATCAGATGTTCGGCGGCGAGCGCTTCGTGGTCACCATCAACATGAGCGAGTTCCAGGAAAAGCATACCGTCTCGCGCCTGATCGGCTCGCCGCCTGGTTACGTGGGCTACGGCGAGGGGGGCGTGCTGACCGAGGCGGTGCGGCAGCGGCCCTACTCGGCCGTCATCCTCGACGAGGTCGAGAAGGCCGACCTCGAGGTCATGAACCTGTTCTACCAGGTGTTCGACAAGGGCATGCTGTCCGACGGCGAGGGCCGGGTCATCGACTTCAAGAACACGGTGCTGCTCTTGACCTCGAATCTGGCCACCGACGTCATCACCAGCATGTGCGAGGGCGGCGCGCGCCGCCCCGAGATGAGCGAGGTCCTGGACAACATCCGGCCCGTTCTATCCAAGCACTTCAAACCGGCCCTGCTGGCGCGCATGACCGTGGTGCCTTACTACCCGATTTCGCCCGACGCCATGCGCGACATCGTGGACCTGAAGCTGAACCGGCTGTCCAAGCGCATCGGCGCCTCCCACAAGATCCGAATCGACATCGATCCGCCGGTCCTGGAGACCATCGCGGCCCGCTGTACCGAGGTCGAGACGGGTGCCCGCAACGTCGACCACATCCTGCGCCGGAGCCTCCTGCCCGAGATTTCACGGGCCATGCTCGAGCGGATGGCCGAGGGGCCCCTGCCAGGCTCCCTGACCATCGGGGTCGACGACGGCCGGTTCGTCATCCGCTTCCCGCCCACCGACGGCGACGGCGCCCAGCAGAGCCTGCAGGCGGGAGCTCCCGCTCAGGCGGGAACTGCGGGCTCTCCTGTTGTATAGTATGCCGCCATGATGACCGTGCGTCGGGGGGTCGTGGCACTCGTGCTCACATCCGCGGTTTGCGGCTGCAAGGGCGAAGAGCCCAAAACGCCGCCCAAGTGTGACCAGATCGTCGAGGTTCATCTACGCGCCGGCGACCACATCAATCCCGGCGACGACGGTGGCCCGCTGCCGGTGGTGGTGCGCATCTACCAGCTCAAGGATCGGGTCAAGTTCGATGAGGCGGATTTCCAGGGCGTGTGGCAGGACGACCAGACCCAGCTCGGGCCCGACGTGCTCGACAAGGCCGAGCTGACCCTGTTCCCGAACACCAAGGAGGAGAAGCGGTACTGGCGCAAGGCGGACGCCCGCTTCCTGGCCGTGGTGGCGCTGTTTCGCAAGCCCGCGGGCAGCGAATGGCGGCGCGTGTTCAACCTGCCCGACAAGGCGGTCGTGATCAAGACCTGCAAACCGGAGACCGACGAGAAGCAGAACACCCGCAATGTGCTGCGGCTCGATCACAGGCTGCAGGTTGACGGCTCGAAACTGATCGGGGAAGCGGTCCCGATCGTCCCGGCCAAGGGCACAAAATGAAGTCGAAGCGTCGAAGTGTCGAAGAGTCGAAGAGTCGAAGACGACGGGTTCGGGCTTTTCGACCCCAAAGGAACGCATGAACGGCGGACGAAAGCTGGTGTGGCGAGAGGGCATGCTGATGCTGCCCCACCATTTTCAGCAGCTCGACCTCTACCACGAGCGGCTTCTGCACGAGCGCCTGGCCGCGCTGACCCCGTACTCGTGGGGCGTGGCCGAGCTGGCGGTCGATGAGCAGGCGCTCGCGGGCGGCGTGTTCCGGCTGCTGCGCGTGAGCTGCGTGCTGCCCGATGGCCTCCTCATCCGGGTCGGCGATGCCGATCCGGGCGCGCCCCCGAGCCGGCCGGCCGAGCCCCACCTGCCGCCCAACCGGGCCGGCGTGGGCGTGTATCTGGCGGTGCCGGCGCAGCGCGAGACCGCGCCCAACGTGGCCGAAGTGGGCGCGGGCGGGGGCGACGGCGTCGAAGAGGCGCCCATGCTGGGGGGCGGCGCCCGCTTCGTGGGCGAGGTGGTGCGCGTGCCCGACCTCAACACGGGCGGCAACGAGCAGTCGATCCTGTGGGCGCGCCAGAACCTGGCCCTGCTGTTCGACGACGAGAGCCTGGAGGGTTACGACGCCATCAAGATCGCCGAGGTCGTGCGCTCGCCGGCCGGCACGCTGGCCCTGCGTGAGGGCTACATCCCGCCGCTTCTGCGAGTGGGCGCCTCGCCCTTTATCATGAACGGCCTGCGCAAGCTGCTGGCGCTGCTCCTGGCCCGCCAGAAGGCGCTGGCCTCGGGCCGGCGCGAGCGCGGCGGCTCGGGCTCGGTCGAGTTCGGCGCCGCCGACGTGCAGGCGCTGTGGATGCTGCAGGCGCTCAACGGGGTCATTCCGACGCTCTCGTATGCGCACAATACCGGCGAGCCCCCGCCCACGCTCATCTATGTCGAGCTGGCGCGTTGCGCGGGCCAGCTCCTGACCTTCGTGGTCGATGGCGATCCGGGCACCATCGCCAACTTCAACTTCACCGATCTCGGCACCACGTTCGGACGGCTGTTCGAGATGCTGACCCAGCTCATCGGCGCCCAGGTCACGGGCAAGTACATCACCATCCCGCTCGATCAGAAGCAGCCGGGCTTCTACACGGGCCGCATCCAGGACCACCGCCTGCTGGAGGCCGCCCTGTTCTACCTGGCCATCGGAGGCGACGTGCCCGAAGCCACCATGCGCGACCGCATCCCGCGCCTGCTCAAGGTGGGCAGCTTCGATCAGATCTCGCAGATCATCAGCGCGGCCATGCCGGGCGTGCGCGTGGAGCTGGACTACCGGCCGCCGGGCGCGATCCCGGTGCGGGCGGGCCACATCTATCTGCGGCTCGAGAAGGGCGGCGCCTATTGGGACCGCATCCGCTCGACCGGAACCATCGCAGTCTATCAACCGCTGGAGCCGGCCCGCCTGAAGGTCGAGCTGATGGCGGTTTCGGAGGGAAGCTAATGCCCGGCTACAGGCGAGGAGCCGGCGGTGGACCAGCCGCGGGCGGAGGCGGACGAACCAGCGCGCCCGGGCCCGGCATCAGGGCCCCCCGTCCGGCGCCACCACCCGCGCGCCGCCCACCGCCGTCGCGCGGCGGCATCGAGGACGACGAGGAGGCCGACTACCAGCTTCCGGGCGAGGACGAAGAGGAAGCGCCAGCCCGGGCCCGCCCCCGAGGCTCGGCCGAGCCGGTCCGCGCCCGCACCGGCGGCCGTGGCCGCTCGCGGCGCGAGATCGAGGAGACGGCCGCTGCGCCCGTGCGCCTGGTCGATCTGTGCGCCGAGTTCTTCTCGCTCATCCTGCAGCTCCGCGCGACCGGCGAAATGCCCGAGCCGGTGGCGCTCGAGCACAAGATCAGCGCGCTCTTCGACGAGATGAAGGAGCGCGCGACCGAGGCCCGCATCCCGCCCGCCGACGTCGAGCACGCCCGCTACGCGATCGCGGCCTTCATCGACGAGACCGTGCTCAACTCGCCCTCGCCCATGAAAGATGCCTGGATCGCCATGCCGCTCCAGATGCGCTACTGGAGTGAGAACACGGCCGGCGAAGGCTTCTTCGATCGGCTCGATCAGATCCGCAAGGTTCGTGGCGCCCGCGACGCGCTCGAGGTGTACTACCTGTGCCTGACCCTTGGTTTCGAGGGCCGCTATCGGCTGTCGCCGGGCGGTGAGTTGGCCACGCTCATCGATCAGATCCGGCAGGAGCTTCAGCCGCGCGCGCGCCGGGGCGGCGGGTCCCAGGTCTCCCTGGCGCCGAACGGCCCCCGCCCCGACAGCGCCCAGGGCCCGCAGAAGCGGCAGCTTCCGCTTTACCTGATCGCGGGCGGCTTCGCGCTCCTGGTCGTGATCGTCCTCATCGTGGTTTCGCACTCGGTGGGCTCGAGCGCGCGCACGGAGGCCACCCGGCTGCGCGAGCTGGCCGGCGCCGCGGAGACGCGCTGATGTGGAAGAAGATCCTGATCGTCCTGCTGCTCTTGATCCTCAGCGCCCTGGTCTGGATCTTCGGGCCGCCGCTCGGCTTCACGAGCGCGCTCGCGCGCGGGATCGTGATCGGGCTGATCTGGCTCCCGGTGCTGGTGATCTTCATCTGGCGGCGCGTACGGGCCATCCAGGGCGCGCGCTCGATCGAGAAGGCGCTCGAGCAGCAGGCGGCCGACCACGCGCGCAATGTGGCGCCCGACCGGCGCGACGAGATCGAGGCCCTGACCCAGGAGATCGGAAAGGCCCTCCGGGCCCTCAAGACCTCGCGCCTGGGACGGGGCCGGCGCGGCCAGACCGCGCTCTACGCGCTGCCCTGGTACATGATCGTGGGACCGCCGGCGGCCGGCAAATCGACCGCTCTCCTGGCCTCGGGGCTGCAGTTTCCCTACACGCCCGCCTCGGGCAAGGGCATCCGCGGCGTGGGCGGCACCCGCAACTGCGACTGGTGGTTCACGCACGACGCCATCCTGCTCGACACCGCGGGCCGCTACATGACCGAGGAGGAGGATCGCGACGAGTGGATGGCCTTTCTGGCCCTGCTCAAGAAGAATCGGCCCAAAAAGCCGCTCAACGGCGTGCTGGTGGCGGTGGCGATCACGGACCTTCTGGATGCGGATCCCGATCAGCTCGACGAGATCGCGGCCAAGCTGCGTGGCCGCATCGACGAAGTCATGCAGAAGCTGGAGCTGGTGGTGCCGGCCTACGTGCTGTTCACCAAATGCGACCTTCTGCCCGGCTTCGTCGAGTTTTTCGGCGATCTGCGCAAGCAGGAGCGCGGCCAGCTCTGGGGCGCCACCCTGCCGCTCGACGAGGGCCGCCAGCCCGAGGATGCCTTCCTGGAGGAGTTCGATCTTTTGGGGCAGGCGCTGGCCCAGCGCGGGGTGAGCCGGCTGGGCGAGGAGCAGAAGCTCGAGAACCGCGAGCTGATCTATCAGTTCCCGATGCAGTTTCGGGCCGCGCGTGAGCCGCTGGCCCACTTCATCGGGCAGCTGTTCCAGCACAACCCCTATCAGGAGTCGCCCATTTTCCGGGGCCTCTACTTTACCAGCGGCACCCAGGAAGGGCGGCCCATCGACCGCGTGATGGGCGAGATGGCGCGCGCGTTCGGCATGCGCGAGCGCGCGGCCGATGCCATTGCCGAGCGCCGCAGCGAGCGCAAGAGCTATTTCTTGCGCGATCTGTTCACGCAGGTCATCTTCCCCGACCAGAACGTGGCCGGACGCAGCCACGCCGACATCGCCAAACGCAAGCGCGCGCAAACCATCATCGCGGGCGCGACCGGCGGCGTGGGCGCGCTCATGCTGCTCTCGGGCCTGACCGTGGGCCACAACAACAGCGCCCTGGTCGACGAGACCACACAGATGGCCGAGCAGTCGGCCAAAGTGCCGTGGGAGGAGCGCGACCGCAGCCCGGAAGATTTCGACAAGCTCGAGCGGTTGCGCGCTCGCCTTGTCGAGCTCGAGGGTTGGACTGAAAAGGGGCCACCCCTTTCGTACGGCCTCGGCATGTTCGTGGGCAGCGACCTGGCGCCGGGCGTGCGCTCGCTCTATCACGCCGAGCTCGACAAGATCATGATTTCGCCGGTGTGGCGCGAGCTGGGGAGCCGGGTCGCGGCCATCCGCTACCTGCCCGACCGGTCGGCCGACGCGCGCGCCGACGATTTCGGGACGCTCAAGACCTATCTCATGATGACCGATCCAAAGCACGTCGAGCGCGGGTTTCTGAGCCGGCAGCTCCTGCCGATCTGGAAGGAGTATCTGCGACGCCAGCGCAGCCTGCCCTCCGACGTCGCGTTGACCCCGCACCTGGCCACCTTCTCCGACGAGCTGGCCACGCGCGGCTTCGCCGCCCTGCCGCGCCAGGACAGCCTGGTCGAGCAGGCGCGCTCGGTCCTGCGTCGCACGCCCGAGGGCGACTCGCAGCTGGCCTCGATCATCGGGGAGGCCAAGAAGCGATTGCAGCCGGTGGAGCTGCGCGACGCGCTCGAGGGCCAGGTCACGCCGGCGCTCCTGGGTGATTACAAGGTGCCCGGCTGCTACACGCGCACGGGCTGGGAGCAGTACGTGCGCCATGAGATCGAGCAGATCAACAGCCGGGTCAGCAAGGAGACCTGGGTTCTGACCGACCAGGCGTCGAGCGATGGCGGCGACGCCGAAAGGGCCGCCCTGCGTGCGCGCTATTTCCAGGAGTACGCGTCCGAGTGGAAGAAGTTTTTGCGCGGGGTCAAGCTACGCGCGCCCGCCGACCCGCGCCAGACCCTGTCCGACATCGATTCGCTGACCGCCGAAAACCCGCCCTACCAGCGCATGCTGCGCTTCGTCATCGATCAGGTGTCGGTCAAGATCGAGGGCCCGGCCAAGGAGGAGCCGGGGATTGCCGAGCGCATCCGCAGCCGCGTCACCGGCTCGGGCGACAAGACGCCGGGCCCTGAAGCGCCCAAGTTCATGCCGCCGCTCGACATCGAGTTCGGCAAGCTGCGCAGCTTCGTGGGCGAGCCCGCGGCCAAGGATGCGCCGCTTACGCAGTATCTGACCGCGCTCGGCAAGGTGCGTGACGCCATGCGGGCGGCGGTCGAGGAGGGCGGCGACGCGGCCGCTGTCAACAACGAGATCCGCACGGCCAAGGAGCTGACCAGCCGGCTCATGCTGGAGACGCTGGACACCCAGACCGCGTCCATCATCCGGAGCCTATTCGAGCAACCGCTCATGTTTGCGGCTGGCGGTGCCGGCCAGAGCCTGGCCTCGGGGCTTTCGGATGCCTGGAAGGGCGACGTCATCGCGTTCTACCAGAAGAGCATCCATGGCAAGTACCCGTTTGCGCGCAGCTCGAGCGAGGCCACCCTGGCCGACGTGACCGAGTTCTTCAAGGAAGGCGGCAAGTTCTGGAGCTTCTACGAGCAGAAGCTGTCCAAGCTGGTGGCCCGCACCGGTGACAACAAGTTCCACCCGCAAAAGCCGTTCGAGCACCTGTTCTCGGGCGCTTTCCTGCACTGCCTGGAAACGGCGGCCGCCTGGTCGAGCGCGCTCTTCCCACCGGGCGCGCAGGCGCTGCAGGTCGACTTCGAGGTGCGGCCCCAGCCGGTCGGCTCGGGCGTGGGCGAGGTCGACATCGAGATCGAGGGCCAGAAGAGGAGCTACCGCAATACGCCCGAGGAGCGGTGGACTTTCAAGTGGCCGGGCGAGAAGACGCACAACGTCGTGCTGGGCCTGAAGGGCCAGAGCGGGCCCATCCCCGGCATCGAAGGCAAGGGCGAGTGGGCGCTGTTCCACTTCATGGACATCGGCAAGCTCAAGCCTGGCTCCAGCACCTACGAGTGGACGCTCAAGGACATCAAGGTTCCTCTGGTCATCCGGCCCATGCGTTCGCAAAATCCGCTCACGGCGCGTCCGGGACCGCTCAACTGTCCGGACCGGGTTCACTGATGCTGTTCGGGCGCAAGAAAACCGAAAAGGCGGTGCTCGACCTCGGTTTCTACGGCAAGCTGCCGCAGTTCGCCGACTTCATCCAGTACCACGCCGCCCACGATGGGGTGCGGGCGCTCGACGAGTGGTTCCAGAGCGGGCTGCTCGCGATCCAGAACGCGTCCACCGAGATCGCCGAGGACTATCCCGAGCTGCCGCCGGTCCACTTCCTGTTTCATGCCCGCGAGGGCGGCGCGTGTCTGATCGGCGGCTTCCGGACCAGCCAGGACAAGAGCGGGCGCCGCTACCCGTTTGCGGTGTTCGCGGTGCTCGAGTGCACGCCCGACGCGGCCTGGCACGCGCTGGTTCCGGTCGCGTTCGATGATTTCCTGGGTCAGGTGGTGGCGCTGCTCGATGAGGCCACCGAGATGGCGGGCCCGCAGGATGTGATCGACCGGGTGACCCAGCTTGCGGTGCCGACCCCGGAAGCGCAGAGCGCGGCCGCCGAAAGCTACGATGTGTTCGTGCGCGAGACCACCGCGGACAACTTCATGGACGGTGCGCTGCCCGATCAGCCGCTCGAGGTCAAACAGCGGGCCGCCTCGCGCCTGTACTCGCTCTGCGCGCCCCTGCGCAAGAAGATGGGCGCAAGCTCGCCGTTGTCGTTGCGCTGCCCGCTGGCGGCCGACGCGACCGCCCTGTTCGCCGCCTTCTGGCTCGAGCTGTCGTTTCGCCTGCTGGCCTGGAACCCGCCCGCACCGGTGGCGTTCTGGATGCCGCACGCCGACCGGCCGTTCTTGCTGGGGCTGCTCGGACGGCCCACCGGCCGCACGTTCCTGCACCTTCTGCGCGACGATGTGCCCGACGAGTCGCTGTGCGATCTGGCCGCGCCCTCGCAAAAGCCGGTGCCTCCCGAAGCCGAGTCGCTGCCGCTGGTTCGCCAGCCCGCCATGTCTCTGTTCGACGTGCTGCGCAGAGCCGACGCATGACCGAGAACGAACTTCCATGAGCACGGTCCTGGACTCCGTGGCCAGTTGGACGGCGCCGATTCAAGGCGCCTCGCCGACCGGAACGCCGGCTCGGGGCGATGACGACTACGAGAAGCTGCGCGCCGAGATCGCCAAGCTGTCGGCCGCCGACGGCGCCGGACCCTCGTGGAGCGACGTGTACACCCTCGCCACCGAGATCTTGACCCGGAAGTCCAAGGATCTGATGGTCGCCAGCTACCTGTGCGCGGCCCTGGTCGATCGCGACGGCGCGCGCGGGCTGCAGGCTGGCCTCCAACTCTACAAGAACCTGTGCACCGATTACTGGCCGCAGCTCTTTCCCGAGATCGAGCGAGTACGCGGGCGCGTGAGCGCGATCGCCTGGCTGAGTGAGCAGGCGGCCAAGAACCTGGCGCGCACCTCGCCCGGTGCCGGCGATGCCGAGCCGCTCCTGGCCGCCCAGAAACTGCTCGACGAGCTCGACACGCTCTTGGCCGAGAAGCTGTCCGACCAGACGCCTGGCGTGGGTTCGCTCAAGGACGCCTTGCGGACCGCGTTGGGCGCGGCCCAGGACGCGGCGCCCAAGCCGGCGGCCACCACCGCGACGGCCGCGGGCGCGTCCTCGGCCGCTGCCGCTGCCGGTCCCGGAGAAATCGCCTCCGACGCCGACGTGAAGTCGGCCCTGGAAGCGGCCCGCGACAACCTGCGCAACGTGGCCGCCTACCGGCGCCGGGCCAATCTGGCCGACGCCTCGTCGTATCGCTACCAGCGCATCGCCGAGTGGCTGCTCATCGAGCGCATCCCGCCGGCCACCGATGGCAAGACCCTGGTTCAGCCGCCGACCGACCTCAAGTCGCGCATCGAGGCCCTGGTCCAGGCCTCCAACTGGGCGGTGCTGATCGAGCAATGTGAGCGCAGCATGCGGGGGGACAACCTGTTCTGGCTCGACCTGCACTGGCAGGTCTCGCAGGCCCTCAAGGCCCTGGGCCCGACCCACGACGAAGCACGCAAGGCGGTGGCCCAGGAGCTGGGTCGGGTGCTGGCGCGCTTTCCGGGCCTCGAGCAGCTCAAGTTCCAGAACGGCACCCCATTTGCCGACGGCAAGACGCTGGCCTGGATTGACGCCGAGTGCCGCACCTCCCCGGGTGGGGCACCACGCATGCAGCCGCTGGTGGCCCCCGAAGGGACCGAGCGCGACGCGCTGGCCGAGGTCACGAAGGAGCTGGAGTCGGCGCAGGCCCTGGCCGCCGACGGCAACCTCTCGAAAGCGCTGGGCCATTTGCAGGCCCGGCAGCGTGCCGCCGAGAGCCGGCGCGAGAAGTTCCTGTGGCGGGTGGCCTCGGCCCGGCTGCTGGTCTACCTGGACCGGCCCGATGTGGCGCGCCCCCAGCTCGAGGGGCTGGACGAGGAGCTGGGCCGGGTGCCGGTCTCGGACTGGGACCTTGCGGTCGTGGTCGACGTCGTGCGCGCGCTGCTGGAGTGCCAGCGCAAGCTGATTCAGAAGCAGGGCAAGGCCACGCCCGACATGGCGGATCGGATGCGCGCACTGTACGAACGGTTAGCCCGACTCGACCCGGCGGCAGCCATTGGCGCGGGGTCGGCAGTTTAGGGTAGTATTGGGAACTGCATCGTAACCAGGAAGGAGTGCCCATGGCGAAGGAAGGGTCGGTTGCTCCCAAGGAACGCGTGAACATCGTCTACAAGCCAGCGACCGGCAACGCGCAGGAAGAGATCGAGCTGCCGCTCAAGCTGCTGATGATCGGCGACTACACCGGGCGTACGGACGACCGCCCGCTCGAAGAGCGCAAGCCGATCAACGTGGACAAGGACAACTTCGACGAGGTGCTCAAGAGCCACAAGCTCGAGCTGAACATTGGCGTGACCGACAAGCTGTCGGGCGAGGGCGAGATGGCGGTCAAGCTTTCGTTCAAGAAGCTGTCCGACTTCGGTCCCGAGGCCATCGCCAACCAGGTGCCCGAGCTCAAGAAGCTGCTCGAGATGCGCAACGCCTTGACTGCGCTCAAAGGTCCGCTCGGCAACGTGCCGGCGTTCCGCAAGAAGATTCAGGAGCTGCTCGGAGACGAGGGAGCGCGCAAGAAGCTGCTTGAGGAGCTCAACGTCAAGCCTGAAGGGCAGAGCTAGAGGAAGACGAGGTTGAAAAGGAGACGTCATGGCTGAGGCGACCAAGACCGAAGGTGGGGCGGCTGCGGCGCAGACGACGTCGGGCTCCCTGATTGAAGACATTCTTTCCGAGACCAAGATCTCGCCGAAGGACGAGGCGTACGAGGTCGCGCGCAAGGGGGTGCAGGCCTTCATCGCTGACCTTTTGGCACCGCAGAAAGCTGTCGAGCGCGTCGACAAGTCGCTGGTCGACGGGATGATCGCGGAGGTCGACAGGCGGATCAGCCGCCAGCTCGACGAGATTCTGCACCATCCCGAGTTCCAGAAGCTGGAATCGGCCTGGCGCGGCCTCAAGTTCCTAATCGACCGCACCGATTTCCGCGAGAACATCAAGGTCGAGCTTCTCAACTGCTCGAAGGAAGACCTGCTCACGGATTTCGAGGACTCGCCCGAGATCGTCAAGTCGGGCCTTTACAAAACCGTCTACACGTCTGAGTACGGCACCTTCGGCGGCAAGCCGTACGGTGCCATGATCGCGAACTATGAGATCGGCCCGGGACCCCAGGATATCCAGCTCCTGCAGAACGTAGCGTCGGTCGCGACCATGGCCCACGCGCCCTTCATCGCGGCGGCGGGTCCCCAGTTCCTCGGGGCCAAGAGCTTCGAGAAGCTGCCCAATCTCAAGGACCTGCGCTCGATCTTCGAGGGCCCCCAGTACACCAAGTGGCGCGGCTTCCGGGAGTCGGAAGACGCCCGCTCGGTCGGCCTGGCCATGCCGCGCTTCCTCTTGCGGCTGCCCTACGGCAAGGAGTCGGTGCCGGTCAAATCCTTCAACTACGAAGAGACCGTCACCGACAACCACGAGAAGTACCTGTGGGGCAACGCTGCCTTTACGTTCGCCTCGCGCCTGAGCGACAGCTTTGCCAAGTACAGGTGGTGCCCAAACATTATCGGCCCCACAGCGGGCGGCGCAGTGGAGAACCTGCCGCTGCACCAGTATCAGGCCATGGGTGAGATCCAGACCAAGATCCCGACCGAGGTCCTGATCTCGGAGCGGCGCGAATACGAGCTGTCGGAGGAAGGCTTCATGGCGCTGACCATGCGCAAGGACTCCGACAACGCGTGCTTCTTCTCGGCCAACTCGTGCCAGAAGCCCAAGAACTTCGGCCAGAGCGCCGAGGGTAAGCAGGCCGAAACCAACTACAAGCTGGGCACGCAGCTGCCCTACATGTTCATCATCAACCGGCTCGCGCACTACATCAAGGTCTTGCAGCGCGAGCAGATCGGGAGCTGGAAAGAGCGCTCCGACCTGGAGCGAGAGCTCAACCAGTGGATCGGCCAGTACGTGGTGGACATGGACAACCCGTCGCCCGCGGTCCGGGGCCGGCGGCCGCTGCGCATGGCTCAGATCAAGGTCGAGGATGTGCCTGGCGACGCGGGCTGGTACAAGGTCGACATGAAAGTGCGCCCGCACTTCAAGTACATGGGCGCATTCTTCACGCTCTCGCTGGTCGGCAAGCTCGATAAAGAATAGTCCTACCGCGCCACCCGGAACGTCAGCAGGATGCCCGTGACCCGGCCCGCCAGGAGCAGCTTGCCCGGCCGCACATTCACAATCACGTCATAGCGATCGTCGCGGCCTTGCGTCGGCACCACCTTGACCGCCAGCGCGGCGTCCTCGGCCGCGCGGCCGGCCAGCTTGAGCATGCCCGCAATCGCCTGCTCGAACAGCGACTCGATGCCGGTCGCGTCCACGCCCGCGACCGCGCGCGCCAGGAGCTCCAACTGTTGCGCCAACCGACCCACGAACAGTTGGTGCTCGAGGCTGATGCGCAGCCGGCTCTGCTCGGTTTCGGCGGCCACACTATAGCGCTCGTTCTCGTGCGTGGTGGGCGCGCGCAGCACATAGACGGTGTCGCTGTTGGGCCGCGACTGCAGCACCACCAGGCCCGCGTCGCCGAGATCGCTCGCCACCTGCTCGGGCAGCACGGCCTCGACCGGCACATTGACCTCGCGTCCGCCGGCCTCGATCATGCGCACGGGCAGGCCGCCCACCGCGCCGGTTTGCGGGCCCGAGATCTGCGAGCACCAGCGCAGCTCCGCGAACCTCCTCGCGCACACGGTGGCAAGCACGTAGGCCGGGTTGCCGTACAGGGCGGGCGCTCCCGCCTGCTCCTCGCGCAGAAGGAACCGGTTGCACGAAAGCGCCACCCACCGCGACGGCTCGCCCTTGCGGAAGCCGCGCCACTCGTCGTGCGCGGCGTCGTCGAACACGGACTTGACGTTATGCCGCCGGGCCAGCTCCGAAAGCGCCTGCACGGAAAAGAAGCCTTCGCAGACCGCCGACAGCACGGGCGCGTACAGGTCCATGCCCAGATCGCCGAGCTCCGCCAGCACCGCCAGGTCGGCCGCGCTGGTGTCGAGCTCGTAATCGGCCACCACCAGCGACACCGGTTCGTCCGACGGCAGCTCGAACTCGGGGTCGCGCACCAGCGTGCGCAGGGCCAGGGCGGCGCTGGCCTTGTCGGCCGGGATCACCTCGACCTTGATGTCCTGCCGGAAGTCGACCCGGTCGACCAAGAACTTGAGGCTGCGCCAGGCCCGCTCCAGCCGCACGAAATCGGGGTGCGTGAGCACCGCATGGGCGGCCGGGTTGCCGGTGGGCGTGGCCGCAAGCACCTGGTCGATAGCCGAGCCGCCGGCGGGGCGGGCGCCCCCGCCGGCCTGCGCAGCCACTTCGGCCGGACGGAACGACGCCATGGAGTCGAGCGTGAGCGTGACGTCGTTCTGGCCGATACGCAGCCGAACGCTGCCGCACAGACGCCCGACCAGCGCCTCCAGCGAGTCCTTGTCGACCGGGCTGCGCGCGCGCGCGCCCACGTGGCCCGGCGGCGCCAGGTCAGACAGGATGAGGATCTTGAAGGGCGTCGTCTTGGGCCGATCGCCGCCTGGCTGCGGGTTGGTCGCGCTCATTGTCGTATCCTGCCCTGCCGGGGCGGGGCTCGGCAAGTCGCTTGTGGCTCGCGGGGCGTTCCTAAGGGAGGAGGTCCTTCGGCAGCGGGTTGCCGGGCCGCTCGGTATCCCAGATGGCGCTCGCGATCCACCAGCGCTTTCCGTCCCAGTAAAGCTCGATGCTGTTGACCCCGCGCCCGAGCATGCGGCCTTTTTCGCTGCGCCGCGACTCGTAAGTCGACAGGACGTGCGCGATGTTGCCGAAGCGAAAGGTCGAGCGGTGGATCTCGCGCTCCCAGAAGCCGTCGCGCGCGAGCGGGGCCGAGAACTCGATGAACTCTGGGTGGCTGAGCACGTGGGCTTCCGGCTTGCCCTCCTTGCTCACGCTCATGGAAACGAAGCGAACCCCCGGGATGTAGAGCGTTCGGTCGCGCGCCCAGTCGGGGGTCTGGCCGGGAGCCACGCACACGACCTCGTAGAACGCCTTGATAATGCCGTCGATGCTGGCGACGTCCTCGGGTCGCGGAGCGGCGGCGGTTGGGGCCGCGGGCGGCGGCGCGAGGGCGCAAAGAAGCGGGATCAGGCTGGGACGCATACCCATCCTTTACACGATTCTTTACAGCGCGCCCACCGGCGCTAAAATAGTTTGTCTTCTATCATGCCGGCTGAAAGCCCGATCCAGGCCGTGCGCGTTCAGGTTGCCGGTCCGGGGCGGCCATCCGAGGAGGTGGTCTACGATCGCTTCCCGATTCGGCTGGGCCGCAACCCGCTCAACGAGCTGCCGCTCGATGACCCGCACGTGTCGCAGTGGCACGCCATCATCGGGCACGTCGAGGGCACGCTGCGCATCATCGACGTGGGCAGTCGCAATGGCACCGTGATCGGGGGTCGCCGGCTGTCGGGCGGCCAGGCGGTGCCCATCCGGGGCGGCGAGCAGATCGAGATCGGTCCGTTCACGCTCAAGGTCGAGCCCGCCTCGGGGCCGGTCGAGCCGGCGACCCGGCCCCCGCGCAGCCTCACTCCGGTCGGCAGCGCGATCGGCGGCATCACGATTGCCTACGACAAGGAACGGCGCGCGACCGGGCCCGCCTCGAGTGAGATCGCGGCCGCGCGCGAGGCCGATCTCAAGGAGCGCCTCAAGCCGCTCTATCTGGCCTTTTTGCGCGATTGGGCCACCCTGTGCGACGAGGTGCGGGTGCAGGCCAAGAGCCTGCCCGAGCCCGAGCGGCTGGGCATGCTGGCCCGGCTGCGGGCCGACTTTCCGGCCCACCACTGGGAGGACGAGTTCCCGGAGCTGCAGGCGAAGGCACAGGTTTCGTCCAAGGCGCCCGCGAGCGGCGACGCCGCCGCCGAGGCGCTGCATGCGCTCAACGAGCTGGCCGGGCGGGTGCTGCAGCGCCGGCAGCCCCTGGCCACCTCCGGCGACGTACGCACGTTCACGCTCCGTCTGAGCGAGGTGCTCGACGTGTTCATCGAGCACACGCACAACCTGCTCAAAGGCTTTCAGCGCCTGGAGTCGGACATGGCGCTCAAGGTGCTGGGGCGCGAGGCCAATCCGGTCGACCGCGCCCGCGATGCCCGCGATCTGGCGGTGCGGCTGCTCGACTTCACCGCGGACGGTGCCAACCGTGCGCCGGGCTGGCTGGCCAGCGCGTTCAAGAACGTGATGATCCAGCAGGTCGCCCTGCTCTCGGGCGCGATGGAGGGCGTGCGCACGCTGCTGGCAACCCTGTCGCCCGAAAAGATCGAGGAGGAGCTGCGCGAGAGCGGCCAGCTGGGCACCTTCACCAATCGCGCCAAGGCGCTCTGGAATCGCTACCTGGAGAAGCACCAGAAGCTGAGCGAGGAGGACCAGGAGACCTTCGAGGCCATCTTCGGCAAGCAACTGTCCAAGGCTTACGTCGAGGTGGTCGGCGAAAGCTACACGGACGCCAGCCGCCGCTCGCGACGCTGATGAGCCATCCCAAGGACGCCTGGGATCCCACCCAGTACGAGCAGTTTCGGGCCGAGCGCGAGCAGCCGTTCTGGGATCTTCTGGCCCTGGTGCGGGCGCGGCCGGGCCTGCGCGTCATCGACCTCGGTTGCGGCACCGGCGCGCTGACGCGCGCGCTGCATCGCCGGCTGGGCGCCCGCGAGACACTCGGCATCGACAGCTCCCAGGCCATGCTGGCCCGTGCCGCCGAGCTGGCCGAGCCCGGGCTGCGCTTCGAGCGCGCCGACATCGCCGAGGTGGCCTCGCTTCTGCCCTGGGACCTCGTGTTCTCGAACGCCGCCCTGCACTGGGTGCCCGGGCACCAGGGGGTGCTGACTCGTCTGACCGGGCTTTTGGCCGACGGGGGCCAGCTGGCCGTACAGATGCCGGCCAACGACGACCAGCCGTCGCACCGGGTGGCGACCGAGCTGGCAGCCGAGCCCCCGTTTGCGGCCGCGCTGGCGCAGGCGGGCCCGCCTGGCCGTGCCACCCTGCTTCTGCCCGAGCAGTACGCGGAGCTGCTCGAGCGGCTGGGCTACCGCGAGCAGCACGTGCGCCTGCAGATCTATGGCCACCACCTGGCCGCGCGCGACCAGGTGGTCGAGTGGGTCAGGGGCACCCTTCTGACCGACTACCAGCGTCGCCTGCCGCCCGAGCTGTACGCCCTGTTTCTCGAGCGCTACCGCGCGCGGCTGCTGGCACGCCTGCCCGACCGGCGACCGTTCTTCTTCACGTATCGGCGGCTGCTCTTGTGGGCGCTGCGCTGATGCTGCGCTGATCCGGTTTTGCGCTAGAATATGGTGAATGGTCCGCTGCCCGTCCTGCGGCAAGGAGTGGCCCGACCACCTGCGCACCTGCCCGCACGACGGTGCCGCGCTGGGTCCCAAGATCTCGGTCCAGGCCACCCGCATGCAGGCCTCCAAGGACGTCGGCGTGGCCAAGACCGTGGCCTCCTCTCCGCGCATCGGGACCGCGCAAACCGTGGCCTCCACGCCCGGCACTGCGGTCACGGCGGTGGCGACCCCGGTTCCCGCCACCGCGCCCACCGTCACCCCGGCCATGGCCCAGGCGGCTACCGAGCTCGCGCCCGGCACCGACGTCGGGGAGTACCGGGTGGTGGGCAAGCTGGGCGAGGGCGGGATGGGCACGGTCTACTCGGCCACCCACCCGCTCATCGGCAAGAAGGCAGCCATCAAGGTCATCAGCCAGGAGCTGTGCACCAACGCCGATGCGGTCGAGCGCTTCGTGCAGGAGGCGCGCGCGGTCAACCAGATCGGCCATCCCAACATCGTCGACGTGTTCTCGTTCGGCCGGCTTGCCGACGGTCGGCCCTACTTCGTGATGGAGCAGCTGCAGGGCGAGAGCCTGGCCGCGCGCATGAAGCGGGGCGGCCTCAACCTGATCGAGAGCTTCGAGATCCTGGAGCAGGTGTGCCGCGCGCTCGAGGCCGCGCACGAAAAGGGCATCGTTCACCGCGACTTCAAGCCCGACAACGTGTTTTTGGTCGCGGTGCCGGGCGAGCGGCCCCTGGTCAAGCTGCTCGACTTCGGGCTGGCCAAGCTGGCCGGGCCCGACGAGACGCGCAATCAACGCACCCGCACCGGCATGGTCATGGGCACGCCGCTCTACATCTCGCCCGAGCAGGCGCGCGGGCGCAATGTCGATGCGCGCACGGACCTGTATGCGCTGGGCGTGGTGATGTACGAGATGGTGCTCGGACGCGCGCCGTTCCTGGCCGAAAGCGCGATGGACATCATCTCGATGCACCTCAACAAGGCGCCGCCCATGCCGCGCAAGCTGTGGCCGGAGATCCCGCCCCCGCTCGAGCAGCTTCTGCTCGCGATGCTGAGCAAGGATCCGCAGAGGCGGCCGGCGCTCCCTCATGTGCGCACGACGCTGACCGATCTGCGACGCGCCCTGCTGCAGGCCGGCGGCGCGACCATCACGCGGCGCAGCTGGCCGCCGGTGCCGGGGGCCGAGGCGCCACCCGAAACCGGGTCCGCCGACCCGGACGTGGAGGCGGCGGTGCAGGAGGCAGTGCAGGAAGCCGTGCAGCAGGCGGTGCGCAAGAGCGGCCTGGCCGGCAAGATCGCGGCCGTGTGCGTCGTGGTGGTGGCGCTGGGCGGCGTAGTGCTGTATGTGCAGCAGCAGAAGCGGCCCCAGCAGGTGGCCCGGGTGGAGGCTGAGCACACTGCGCCCGCTGCGGCGCCCGTCCCCCCGGCCGCACCCATGCCCCCGCCGCCCCCGGCCGCCGCGCAGCCGGCCGGCCCATCCGCGGCCGTGCGTGCCACCTCGCCGGCCGACGAGCCGGCCGCGCCGCCAGCCGGTCGCTCGGCGCCAGCTGCCGCGGCGGCACCGCCGCCCGCCCAGCCGGCCAAACCGGTCCCGCAGGGCACCATCGTGGTGCGGGTCAATGCGGTCGATGCGCGCATCGAAATCGACGGCCAGGTGGTTGCGGAAGCGGCCTCGAGCGCGCGGCTGGCCGTCGACGCGACCGGAAGCCACGAGGTGGTGGTGAGCGCTCCCCACCGCGAGCGGGTCCGCAAATCCGTCAAGGTTGGCCCCGGCGCCACGGTCGAGGTGCCGATCAAGCTCGCGCGGGGAAGCGGCGGCAAAACCGCGCCCGCGCCCGGGCCGACGGAAGCTCCGCCGTCCAAGACCACCGAGGACGACGACGCTCCGATGGATCCATTTCACAAGAAATAGGAGCCTGCATGGCGAGCATCCGGGTCTCGATCTTGCTTGGCGCAGTCCTCGTTTTCGGCCCGGCCCCGGCGCGCGCGCAGGAAGCGCCTGCCGAGGCGCGTGCGCGCACGCTGTATGAAGAAGGCCTCACCCACTACAACGTGGCCGAGTACGACAAGGCGATCGAGTCGTTCAAGGCGGCCTACAAGATCTCGAAGGCGCCTGGGCTGCTGTTCAACATTGCGCAGGCCTATCGGCTCAAGGGCGACTGCGCGCAGGCGCTTCAGTTCTACAAGAACTATCTGCGGCTCGACCCGCGCACCCAGCAGCGCAGCAAGATCGAGGCACGGGTCGAGGAGATGGAAAAATGCGTCCGCGACAAGCCGCAGCGCCCGGTCGAGCCCGAGCGGCCGGTGGTTGCGCCTCCGCCGCCGACACCGGCACCGCCCGCCACCACCGAGCCCGCCCCGACGCCAGCTCCCACGCCCCCGGTTCGCGACCAGGAGCCGCCGTCACGTCTGGGACCCCTCATCGTGGGCGGCGTCGGAGTGGCCGCGGCCGCGGTCGGGCTGGTGCTCTACCTGGGCGCCAAGAGCGACCACGACGATCTCGCAAAAATGTGCGCGCCCATGTGCGCGCCCTCGACCTGGCAGGACGCGCAGAGCAAGGCCAACTTCTCGTACCTGCTGATGGGTGTGGGCGGGGCGGCCGTGGCCGCCGGTGTGGTGTGGTGGGTCCTGCAGCCGAGCGGCCGCCACGAGAGCTCGCGCGCCTATATCGCGCCCACGCTGGCGGGCCTGGTCGTGGGAGGGACATTCTGATGAGACCAGCCGGGTGGGCGCTCGAACTTTTCTTGCTGGCAGCCGGCTGTATCGACTTCGACGGCCTGTCGAGCCAGTACCACGGCGGTGGCAGTGGCGGCGGCTCGGGCGGCTCCGGTGGCGGGGGCGCGGGTGGGTCGGGCGGCTCCGGCGGCAGCGGCGGTCCCTGCGCCAACACACCCGAGATGATCCAGGTGCCCGCGGGGCCGTTCCTGATGGGCTGCGCCGCGCAGGACGCCGAGTGCGGCCCCGAAGAAAGGCCCCAGCACATGGTGATGCTGTCGTCCTTCTTCATCGACCGCACCGAGGTCACGCAGTCGGAATATGCGCAATGCGTGACTGCGGGCGTCTGCGCCGTGCCCTGCGCCTGGGCGCCCAGCATGTACCCGAACCTGCCGGTCGTGTGCGTGACCTGGATGCAGGCCAGCCAGTTCTGCACCTGGAAGGGCAAGCGGCTGCCGACCGAGGCCGAGTGGGAGAAAGCCGCCCGCGGCACCGACGGCCGCATCTTCCCGTGGGGCACGGGCATCGACTGCATGCATGCCAACTACGACGGGTGCCCGACCATGGGAGATTTCGTCAACGCGGGCACGCTCCCCTTGGGGGCCAGCTTCTACTGTGCCACCGAGATGTCGGGCAACGTTGCCGAATACGTGCACGACTGGTACGACCCCAACTACTACTCCAGCACCAGCTCGTGGACGGATCCGCAGGGACCCGCCTCCAGCCCGACCATCTATCGCTCGGTCCGCGGCGGCAGCGTGCTCAATCCGGCCAGCATGCTCCGCACCTCGGCCCGCCAGGGCTTCGACCCGGGCGCTTACGGCTCCATCGGTTTCCGCTGCGCAGGCTGATGGTCGACGCGACCGAACCGCGTGTGATCGAGTCCCGGTTTGCAGTCGAGAGCGACTGCGCCGGCTGGCGGCTCGACCGCTACCTCAGGCACAAGATCCCGCGGCTCTCGCGCACGCGCATCCAGCGCATCATCAAGCTCCAGCTCACCATCGACGGAGCGCCCGCCAAGCCCTCGAGCAAGCTGCGGGCCGGCCAGGGCATCCTGATCCGGCGCCCGGCGCCCCGCGAGCCGCCGGTGCCGCGCGACTTTCGGGTGCTGTTCGACGACGGCGACGTGCTCGCCATCGACAAGCCGGCCGGGCTGCCCATGCACCCGACCGCGCGCTACCACTTTGGCACCCTGACCCGGCTGCTCAGCGAGCGCTTTCCGGGCCAGCCGCTGCAGATCGCGCACCGAATCGACCGCGAGACCTCGGGGCTGGTGCTGATCGCGCGCGGGCCGGTGGCCGCGCGCGGGCTCAAGATGGCGTTCGCGGCCCGCAAGGTCGAAAAAAAGTACCTGGCGCTGGTGCATGGCCAGGTGCGCGATGGCCTGGGCACCATCGATCTGCCGCTCCGACTGTCCGAGGGCCCCATCAAGATCAAGATGGTGGTCGACCGCGCAGCCGGGCTGCCCTCGCGAACCCGCTGGCGGGTGGTGGAGCGGCTGCCCGCCCACACGCTGCTCGAGTGCCGGCCCGAAACCGGGCGCCAGCATCAGATCCGCGCGCATCTTTTCGCAATCGGCCACCCGCTGGTGGGTGACAAGCTGTACTGCTCCGACGAGCAGCTGTTTACCGACTTCTGCGACCGCGGCTGGTCGGACACGCTGGCCGATCGGCTGGTGCTGCCGCGCCAGGCTCTGCACGCCTTCGAGGTCCGCTTCCCGCACCCGCGGACCGGCGTGTGGACCACGCTCACGGCCCCGTTGGCCGAGGACATCGCGGCCTATGTGAGGGCGCTACGGGAGCAGTAGATCGGCCCAGGGCAGCCGCGCCAGCAGGCGCTGTCCCCACAGGAGGCTGACCGGAAGCGCGCGCACGAGGTCGCGCACGATTGGGAGCGCGGGCACAGGGGCGGCCACAGCCGGGGTTCGCTCCTCGGGCTCGTCGCCGCCGGCCAGCTTGAGCAGCTTCTGCAGCTCGCTCATGGGCTCGCGCGGAAGCTGCAGGAGCTCCACGGTCGCGTCCTCGCTCATGCCTGCACGGCGCTTGGCCTCGGCCAGCGCGACCAGAAGGCCCCCCATCTGGTCGACCAGCCCCAGCGGCTGCGCCACCGCGCCCGTCCACACGCGCCCGCGCCCGATCTCGTCCACCCGCTCCTTGGTCACGCCCCGGCCCGCGGCCACCGTCGAGATGAAGCGGTCGTAGAAAAACTGGATGCCCTCGAACGCCACCTTCTGCTCGTCCGGCGTCCAGGCTCGGTACAGGCTGTCCATGTCGGCGCGCGGGCTGGTCTTGATGGTCTCGCTGGTCACGCCCACCGCCTTCATGAGCCCGCTCAGGTCCGGCTTGTACAGAAAAATCCCGATCGAGCCCGTCACCGTCGATGGCTCGGCGAAGATGCGATCGGCGCGCGCGGACACCATGTAGCCGCCCGAGGCGGCCACGTCGCCCATCGACACCACGATGGGCTTCTTGCCGCGGGTCAGCTCGACCTCGCGCGCAATGTGCTCGCTAGGCTCGACCGCGCCGCCCGGGCTGTCGACGCGCAGCACGATGGCGCGCACGCTCTGCGACTCGCGCGCGGCCTTGATGGCCTCGGCCACGCTCTGACCGCCCGTGATGTGGCCCCACAGCGGGATGTCCTGGCTCTTGCCAGGGGCGATCTCGCCCTCGACGTGGATGATCGCGATCTGGGGCGCGCTCCAGCGATCGGGGCGCGCGGGAGCCGTCGGTGGCTCGACCAGCGCCGGCTTGTGCCCATAGACCGGCTTGAGCGCCTCGTCCAGCTCGTCCTCGTACTTGACGTCATCGACCAGGCCGGCTTCGCGGGCCTGGGGCGGCAGAAAGTGGCCCTGCTCCATGAGCGTGCGCAGGCCGTCGGCGCTCAGGTGCCGGTCGGCGGCAATGCGCTCGGTGATGCGCTGGAACACGTCCCTTTGCAGGGCTTCGATCTCCTCGCGCGCCGGCCCCGACGCCTGCGAGTTGGTGAACATCTCGGGAAAGCTCTTGTACTCGCCGATCTTGACCACCTCGACCTGTACGCCCAGGTTGTCGAGCAGCCGGCGGAAGTAGAGCCTGGTCGAAGAGCCACCGGACAGCCGGATGCCGCTGCCCGGATTGAGCAGCACGCGATCGCAGGCCGACGCCAGATAGTACAGCCGCGTCGACGGATCCAGCGGCGTCGCCCCGGTCAGGTAGGCGAACACCTTGATGCCGTGGCTGCGCAGGCGTGCGATCTCGTCGCGCAGCTCTTCGGTCTTGCCCCATCCGACGCTGTAGCCGTCGAGGATCAGAAGCAGGCCGCTCACTCCGCGCGCCTTGGCCTGCGCGCGCAGGAAAACCAGCGTATGCAGGAACTCGCGATCGCTGGGCGAGCCCTCGAGCTTGAGCTTGAGGACGCGCGCCGGCTCGAGCAGGCTCGGATAGCGCTCGCCTGACAGCCGCACCAGGAACGATGAGCCCGCGTAGGCGTTGTCGCTGCCCGAGGCCGAGCGGCCGGTCAGGGCGGCGTAGCTCGCGCCCACGAACGCGCTGTCGATGGTCAGGCCCGCGGTCAGCCGATTGTCGCGCTCGGTGCGCGTGGGCGGGACCGGGCTCTGCGCATCGCCGAAGTAGCGCTCGACCGAATCAAATTGCCCGTAGATGGTAAGGCCGGGATAGAAACGAAACAGCGCCCGTCCGCGCGCGTCAACGAGCGTCTTCGGCCCCTCGCCCAGAAGCGTCCCCCCCGCCACCTCGAGCCGCGCGTCGCCGAGCGGCCGCAGGGACAGCTCGAGATCGTAGCTGCGCTCGAATTTCTCCTGTGGGATGCGACCCGCCGGTGCCAGCGCATCCCGGATGACCCCGCCGAAGGCCCAGAACCGCGACGGCCGCAGGGTCAGGCCCACGTGCAGCGTGTCCACGTTCTGGTACTGCGGCGTGCGATCCCAGAACAGATGGGCGTAGGTCAGGCCGAACGAGACATGGCGGCCGCCGGTGGCGAAGGTGGTGTTGATCTGCCGCGCGTCGGGGCTGAGCGGGGTGCCATCCTTGTCGAACGTGATCCACGAGCGCGGGGAGGCCAGCTGCTGCCAGCCGAAGCCGATCGCGGTTCGCAGAAACGGTATCGGGACCGCCAGGAACGCACCCCACCCGCCGCCGCCGCGCACGGTGGCGTCCTGGTCGAGGATGGTGCCGGTGATGGCCAGGCTGGGTGCGGCCAGCGTGGCGATGCCCCCCGGATTGAGCGAGATCGCGGTGGCGTCGTAGTCGCCGGCCACCCCGTCGCCGCCTGGGATGAGAACACCGCGCGTGACGTCACGGGGCTCGAAGTTGGTCTGTTGCGCGTGGGCAGTGACGGGCACGAGAACCAGAAGGGTGAGCATGAGGGCGCGCATGGTCGTGGCGGAAGTATAGTACAATCGCACGCATGGCCGTGGCCGCCGACTTGATCCGGCACCACCCCCTGCTGGGCCGCCTGACCGCGGAGCAGATCCTTCGTTTTGGACAATCGGGCGAGCTGGAGAATTTCCAGCCCGGCGAGGACATCGTCGTGGAGGGCACGCTCGGTGATGCGCTGTACCTCATCCTGTCGGGGCGCGCCGATGTGATCGTGACCCCGCGCGCGGGCGCGCCGCCGAGCCTGGGCCACGAGGGCCGACGCCTGGCCTCGCTGGTGCCAGGCGAGTTTTTCGGTGAGATGTCGCTGGTCGAGCCCGCCCCGCGCAGCGCAACCGTGCGTGCAATCGAGCCCACCGAGGTGTTCCGCCTGCCCAACTTCGCGCTGCAGAACCTGCTGCAGGACGATCCGTTTGCGTTCAACATCGTGCTGGTGTCGGTGGTGCGCGTACTGTCGGCACGGCTGCGCAAAACCAACGAGATCGTGGGGTCGATCGGCCTCCTGTCGGAGTGGCTGGCGGGCTCGCTGGTCTAGCGCTGACTCGGGCCCAGGATCTTTTCTGCCAGCTCGGGGTTGTGGTAGCCGAACGACTTGTCGCGCTCGATCAGGAAATAGTCGTAGGCGCGCGCGGCCAGCGCGTCATCGGGCGGGCGGACGCTGGTCTCGCCCGCGTCGATCTGGCCGTTCTGGTTGCAATCGCCCAGGTCGTGGCCGCTCGCATCGACCACCACCATGAACTCGCCGCGCACCTCGATCCCGGCGCCGCGCCGCCCGCACGCCCGGATCGCGCTCGCGCGCCGTGCCAGCTCGTCCCGCGCAGCTGCAAGCAGGGGCTCGATGCGGGCGCGGACCTCGTGGGCCTTCACAGCCTGCGCGCCCCCGGCTGCGAAGGTGTGGCCGCCGCCGCCGTGGTCCTTCTGCACGTGGCAGGTGACGCAGAGGTCGGGCTCGTGCCGGGCCTGCACAAGCTCGGCCTGCGGCGCATGGGGCGCTCGCCGCTCCCGAACCGCCTGCTCGCGCGGCCGGCCCGCGTTATGACAGGTGGCGCACAGCGCCCCCGCGCCCACACCCTCGAGCACGAGCCCGCTGCGCGTGGTTACCTGCCCGTATACCCGAAGCTGATGCGGCCGCTCGGCCGAGTGCGGATCGTGGCAGGTCGGGCACGCGATGGGGGCCGCATAAGTCGGCCCCAGGCCGCGCGTGGCCGGCTTGCCCTTCATCCAGCGCACGAAACCCTGCGAGGAGTGGCAGTCGGGGCAGCCGCCCGTCACCGCCTGCACCTTGGGCTCGAGCCCGACCGAAAGCCGCGCCATCTTGGCCTGCCGCCACTCCGCAACCTTGCTGTACTTGGGCGGCGCATCGTGGCACTGCGCGCACGACCCCTCGGCGTAGTTGGCCGCCGACCGAAACCCGGGCCCGTGGCAGGCCAGGCAGTGCACGACGCCCAGCACCGCTTTGTCGCCCACACACTGGCCGCCCGGGCACGCCTCGTCGAAACCGCCGTTCTGGGCCCCCGGATCGAAGCCGACCGAATGGCAGCGCACGCACTCGGGCTGGTGCCGCGCCGCGTGCGCGTGCTTGGTGAGCTGCCAGGCTTGATCCTCCCGGGCATGGCAGTCGGTGCGCCCGCAATCTTTGGGCACGTTGTCATAGCGCCCCGACCATAGGAAAAAGTTGTAGCCCGACTTCTCTTCGAGCACCGTGTAGACGCCCCGCACGTCGGGTCGGAAGTGCGGCGTGCGCGAGGCTGCCCCCTGCAGCACCGCGTGCGAGCCCTCGGGTGCGGTCAGCTTCCACGCAAACCCGTCGTCGCCGGCCAGCCCGCCGTTCATGTACGCGTCGGTGTCGAGCGGCACGCCGCCCGTGCCCGGCACCGGAGAGGCGCTGGTCACGGTGGTTTCCGCGCTGGCTTGACGCCCGCCGCCATCGCGCACCGTGAGCCGAAAGCGATACAGAGCGCCCTGCCCCATCGCGACCGGGCCCGGATACTCGGACAGCGCCACCACGTCGCCGAGCGGCCGGGTTTTAAGGTGCGCCACCGACTGGTCGGCACCCGCAAGCACGACCTTGGGCCCGGCCACCTGCTGCCACGCGAAGCTGCGCGCGCCGCGCGAGCGCGAGCCGTCGAGCGTGACCTCGACGTCGAAGCCAACCTGCCACTGGTCGCGGCCCGCGTCCGCCCGCGGCCCGCAGGAGGCGCCTAGCGCTGCTAGCGCGATCGCGAGCGCCGGGTTGCGCACAGGGCGAGCGTAGCAAGAACGAGCAGCAGCGTCACGCCCACGCCGCCCCCGTCCGCCGCACCCAGCGTGCATCCACAGCCGGAATTACTCGACCCGCCCGCGCCACTTCCGCCATCCGGCATTCCGCCCGCGCCCCCGCCTCCGCCCATGCCGCCGCCTCCGCCCGCGCCGCCGGCTCCGCCTCCGCCCGTACCGCCGCCCCCGCTTCCGCCCGCGCCGCCGCTTCCGCCGGCGCCCCCATCGGGCGGCGGCGGAACGCCCGAGCATTGGCTGGGCGGCAGGGGAGGCGGGATGCTCGCGCAGGCGCCCTGCGGGTTTTGCTGCGGATACAAGTACGCGATCCCGTTCCGATCGTCATCCACCAGGTTGCGCCGGGAGGTATCCCCAAACGGGACGTTCGGGTACATGACGGATTGCATGTTGGTCGGGTTGGGCGCCAGCCCCAGCATGCGCCCGACCTCCAGCATCGCCACCGACTGCAAATCGAGCTGCGAGAGGTCGGGCGTCGACGTGTACGTATAGTGCGCGGCGTTGAACATGATGGCCGCCGAAATGAAGTGACCCATCTGGTCCTGGTAATAGAACGTGGCCGCAATCGGCGTGGTGCTCGTGCCCGACTGCGTCCAGGTCGGGTCGTCGTTGGCGAAGAAGACCAGGATGCCCGGATTGGGCATTCCCGACGAGGTGGGGTTCCAGTGAAAATCGGTGGAGGTGACGTCGCCGCCGTCGGTGACCGTCAGCTGCGCGCAGGGCGCCGCTGCCCACGCCGAAAATGCGGCCACCAGAGCCTGCCGGGCCGCCGCCGCGCCGCCCGGAAAGCCGGACAGCGTTCCGGTGTTGATGTGGTAGCTGACGCTTGCGCCGGGCCAGCGCAGGTAGGTGCCGTTGCCATTGGGATCATTCAAGCAATAGCCCGCGTGGGCCTGCCTGGGCAGCCCCAAGAGGGGCCCGAGCAGGCCCAGAGCGAGCGCGAGCCGAGCCAGCGGCCGCATGCGCACGGCCGCCTAGGGAACGCAGGTGCCGGATTGAGGCGCGCAGAACTTGAGCGGCGACCCGCTGGGCTGGATGCAGTTGTAGGTCGCGCCGCAGTCCCCAGCCGTGTTGCACGAGTGCGAGCAGAACTGCTCGACCGTGCCGATGTTGCCGCCGCCGTTGGGCGTGTCGGGCACATAATGCAGCTTGCGCACGCAGATATTGCCGGCGGCGCAGTCGGAATCGGTGCCGCAAGGCGCGCACAGCACGCCCCCGTTGACCGTTCCGCACGGAACCTGGCGCTCCCCGACCACGATGCAGTCGGGCCGCTCGCAGCACTGCGGGTTGTAGCTGTAGGGGTAGTAGCAGGCACATGGAGTGTTGGGCGCCGGGTTGGGCGGATTGTTCGGATTGCCCTCGACGCAGGGGCCCCACTGCCAGGAGATCCCGAGATTCACGCAGATCTGCTTGCCCCAGGAGCAGAAGTTGAGGCCATCGCACCAACGCTGCTGACCCACGGTCGGGCAGTTCGAGCCGGGCGGCGCGCCGCCGCCGCCACCGGATCCGCCGGTGCCAGCGCTGCCGCCGCCGCCGCCGCCGCCGCCGGTGCCACCCATGCCGCTGCCTCCGCCGGGCGGCGACGTGCACACCTCATGACCGAATTCATCCACCGTGCAGGTCCAGCCGCCCGGAGGGGTTGGACCCGGCGGGACCGGGCCGCTCCCGTTCGAGCACCCGAACTCGCCGGAAGGAAGCTGTGTGCAGTTGGGATTCGTGCAGGTCTGGCTGCCGTCCGGATTGCTCGTGCACATCCAGCCGCCGCCCGATCCGCCGCCACCGCCGCCGCGGTCGCAGGTGAGGCCGGTGTCATCGGCATGGCACTGCCACGGTCCGCTGCCGCCAACATCGCCACCTGGACAGAAAATCCCCGAGGTGCATGTGTAATCGCCGCCCGGATGGGGCGCGCCCGGAGGCTGCGGCGAAGTGCAGTGCGTCTTGTTCCCAAAGGGCGTCGGAACGTTCATGCAGGTCCAGTACGTGCAGTTGGAGGGGTTGTCGGGGTCGCCGGCGCAGTTGGCGGATGGACCACCGCTCGAGCCACCGGAGCCAGTACCCCCACCACCGGTGAGGCCGCCGGAGCCGTTACAGCCCCCGACCACGGCGAGCAACGTCGCGATCCCCGCGGAGAAACAGCTCTTCCGACGCAACATGATGAATGCTCCTGTCAAGACGCCCCACATATATGGAGCATTGACCGTGCCGTTGAAAATGTGCGGAAAAGCGCAACGATCTTGCTCTTGTCCTACATTGGCGACAGGGGCTCGAGTCCCCGCTTGTGGTCCCGACCCCTCAGGGGAACCGCGATTGACTGCACGGAAGCAGCGCGGTAAGCAGTCGAGCGCATGAAAATCGGCCTGGTCGGCTTTCCAGGGAGCGGAAAAACGACGGTATTCAATGCGCTGACCGGTCTCGCCGCCGAGACCGGTTACGGCGCCACCCGGGGCCGGACCAATCTTGGCGTGGTCAAAGTGCCCGACGCGCGCGTGGATGCTCTGTCCGCGCTTTTCCATCCCAAGAAGACCACATACGCCGAGATCGCTTTTTCGGATGTAGCCGCCGCCCCGGCGGGCACGCACACCCAGGGCCTGGACCCGCAAACGCTGGCCGCCATGCGCGAGATGGACGCGCTGTGTCAGGTCGTGCGCGGCTTCGTGGGCCCGGCCGGCGAGCCGCCGGCGCCGCTTGCGGATGTGGAGGCGCTCGAGGTCGAGATGAATCTGGCCGACCTGATTCTGATTGAGAAGCGCCTGGAGCGGCTCAAGAAAGAGAAGGGCCGGGCCAACGAGGAAGCGGCGCTGACCAAGATGAAGGCGCAGCTCGACGCCGGACGGCCGCTGCGCGAGCTTTCGGGGCTTCTCGAAGCCGAGTGGTCGCTGGTGAGCGGCTTCCGCTTTCTGTCACAGAAGCCGCTCCTTCTGGTGCTCAATGTGCCCGAGTCGAAGGTGACCGAGCCCGCACCTGCTGCGCTTTCCGAGCACGCCCGCGCGCATGGTCTGGGCCTGATCGTGCTGTCGGGCAAAGTCGAGATGGACATCGGGCAGATGGCGCCCGAGGAGCAGCTCGAGTTCGCACGCTCGCTGGGCCTGGACGAGCCGGCGCGGGGCCGCTTCATCCGCAGCGCCTATGCGCTGCTCGATCTGATCTCGATGCTGACCTGCGGCGAAGATGAGTGCCGGGCCTGGACCATTCGGCGCGGCACCAGCGCGCTCAAAGCGGCCGGCAAGATCCACTCGGACATCGAGCGCGGCTTCATCCGAGCCGAGGTCATGCGCCTGCAGGACCTGACCCAGCTGGGCAGCGAGGCCAGGTGCCGGGAGGCCGGCAAGCTCAGGCTCGAGGGCAAGGATTACGTGGTGCAGGACGGCGACGTCGTGCACTTCCGGTTCAACGTGTAGACAGGTCCTCGATGCCCAGGATGCGCCGGTAGGTCTGCTCGGCCTCGGGCGTGATCTCGGTGATGCCGACCGCCATCCCGCAGCGCGGATCGATCTCCTTGCGCAGCACGATGCCCTCCACTGCCATGGACTCGCCATCGAAGGAGAGCTCGATTCGGAGCCGCTCGCCGAGTGGCAGAAGATCAGGCGTGGCCATGCGCAGGAAAAATCCGATTCGGCTCGCCTCCAGCACTTCGTAGACCACGCCCGCACCGGGGCCCGACAGAATGCGCGCTGACAGCCCCGGAAACACTCCGCGCGGCTCGATGCGCCGCTCGACCGGTGGCGCCGCAACTTCCTCTTCGTCGTCGATGATAACCATGAATCCGAGGTCATTATAGCGCGCTTGACCCCGCCCGCACACCTCGCGTACCGTCCGCCTCATGCAAAAGCTCGTGGGTATGGTGGCAATTCTGGGCGCGCTGGGCGCGTGCGCTCACGATCAGCCGGCTTCCTCATCGGTCGCACAGGCGCAGGCGGCACCACCGGGCAAGTACGCGCTCCAGCTCAAGCTCACGGCTGGCGACGTGCGTCGCTACGCGGTCGAGGTCAACCTGCGTGTCAAGGCTTCGGCCAACGATGTCCCGGTCATGGATGCGCCCGCCAAGATGACCTACTTGGATGTGCTTCAGATCGGCTCGGCCAGCGGCGACGGCGCCACCGAGATCAAGGAGCGGTTCGAGAATTTTCAGGTGTCGGGCGAAGGCCAGATGGGCGAGATGATGAAGCAGATGATGGGCCCGATGGGCAAGATCGTGGTCACCACCCGCGTCAAGCCCGACGGGACGGTGGTGTCGACCAAGACCGATGGCGCCGAGGGCGAGATGATGCGCGACATGGCCCGTCGCATGGGCCGGGCCAAGTTCAACAATCTGCCCAAGACTGCAGTGGGTCCGGGCGATACCTGGACCACCGAGGACAAGGAAGCCATCACGGTGGGCATGGGGCGGCCGGCCCAGCTCGTGTCCAAGTCCAAGCACACCTTCGTACGGGTGGAGCCGTGCGGGTCCAAGCAGTGCGCGGTGGTGGAGACCGATGTCGAGCTTTCGATCGGGGAAGGCGGCGAGGATGTCAGCGGCGCCGGCAAGGGCCACTCGAGCGTGGATGTCGCGCTTGACGACGCGCAGCCCATCAAGTCGGCCGGCCAGCAGGAGCTGAAGATGCAGGGCTCGCAGGGCGGGCAGCCGTTCGAAGCCGTGCAGACGGTGTCGTTTTCGGCGCAACTGCAATGACGCAATGCGCCTGACCGTCGTGTCAGCGCTTCCGATTCCGGTTCTGGTCGGCTGCTTTGGCGATCTGGACCGCTTCCATGCTTGTGGGCAGCGAGCTTCGGAAACAGGTTGTCAGGGCGACGCGGCCACCGACGCCGGAAGCGGTGGCGACGCCGGCGGCAACGATGCGACTGGAAGCGACGCCGGGCCGTGCACCGACTGTACGGTGATACTTTGGGCGGCCGGCGACATGGGTTCCATCGTTCGGTGGGATCCGGTCCGCCAATGGCAAGTCAGCACTCCCACAGCGCACGCGATCTATGGGCTCTGGGCCTCTAGCGCCAGCAACGCGTGGGCTGTCGGAGACCAGACGGTGCTTCACTTCGACGGGAACAGCTGGTCACCCGGCACACAGGGAGCTGTCGCTGTCCGACTGTTCGCCATCTGGGGAGCGGCTCCGACCGACATCTGGGCAGTTGGATCGACTCGCTTCAGCCCATTCAACCCTGTGGTCTGGCATTTCGACGGCACGACCTGGGCAACTGCTGCGAACGTTCCGCCGAATCCAAGTGGAAGCGTAGCGCTCAACGACGTATTCGGCGTGAGCGCGTCCGATGCGTGGACGGTGGGCGATCGAGGAGTCATCTGGCACTACAACGGTGCCGCTTGGTCCGACCGGGGTCCCGCAATGCCTGCAAACACGTTGCTTCGCGTCTGGGGCGGTGCCAGCAACGATGCCTGGATCGTCGGTGATGCCGGGAGCCTGTTCCGATTCAACGGCCAGATTTGGTCGGCGTCATGCCGTCACCGGTCAACGACTCGTTGCCTGGACTCTGGGGAATCGACGCACAGGACGTGTGGGCTGTGACGGCTCCGGCGCCCTCCCAGGCCCTGCACTGGGATGGGTCTGGCTGGTCGATACAACCGAGCGCGCTGAGTCCGTATCGGATGGGCGCGCTGTGGGCCGCCAGCGGACGACATATGGGCCGTCGGCGATCTGGGCACGGTCCTACGCTACAACGGGTCGGCGTGGCAACCGGTCGTAGGTAGCCCAACAACGACCTTCTTGCGCGCCGTTCACGGGATCAAGAGGCAGTGATGCGAATGAATCATCGGAGAACACCATCCGCCCTGGCACCTGTGCTGGCCGGCGCGCTAGCGTTTGGCGGTTGCGGCGACGACTCGATGGGGCCGGGAGGTCACGATGGAGGCGGTTCTGATGCACCACGGGTCGACGCGGCCGTCGACGTAGCCGTCGACGCTGTCGTCGACGCAGCGATAACCTGCGATCGCTCGGACGCCGGCTGCCCACCAACTCGGATCGAGCCCCCCGGCACGTGCCCGCGGACGTTCGGTCCCAATACGCGCATATCAGACGACTCGGCGAATTATGACCAGAATGGCGAGACATCAATTGCAGCCGACGATCAGGGTCACGTGGTGGCGGTTTGGATCGCAACGCGTGCTGCAGGCGCGAGCGGCCTCGACCACATCGGTATCGCATGGTCCGACGACGGCGGCCAGAGCTGGACGCGGAGCCCTGAGCTTAGCACCACGAACGATCAAAACGACGATCCAGTGATTCTCGCGGAGCCAGACGGCTCTTTCTATGTGGTCTGGCTGGGCTATGCCGGCCAGGGTGTGCCCGACCACATCTGGGGCGCCCGCTCGACCGATCACGGGCACACCTTCGGGACGCCGGTGGTGGTCAATGACACGCGCAACCGGGGGCTCGACAAGCCGTGGATCTACGCCGCCGGGGGCACGCTGTATGTGACCTACGCGGCCAATAACCTCGGCAACCCCGGGGCCATCATGACCGTGTACATGGTGACGTCGACCAATCACGGCGCGACCTGGTCGTCGGTGCTGCAGGTTTCACCCAACGCGCACGACACCGCCAACCTGGCCCGGATCGCGGCCGACGCCACCTACGTGTACGCCAGCTATGTCAACGCGCCCGGCAACTCGGACGGCAGCCCGCAGAACGCGGTGTACGTGACCCGCAAGACCCTGGCCGCCTTGACGTTCCAGGCTCCGGTGCGCGCGAGCGGGGTCGGTGAGTCGGTGGTGTTCCAGGATACGCCGATCGTCGCGACGGCGGCCGGGCTCGGCGTCGTCTACGTCAACGGCAACCTGACCGGCTCCTCGCATGTCGCCTTCGTGCGCTCGAGCGACCAGGGGGCGACCTTTTCGAGCTCCCTTCACGTCGACGACGATGGCTGCATGGGGGTGCACATGCTGCCCCAGCTGGCGGCCGGGCCCGACGGCCACCTCCATGTGGCGTTTTACGACAACCGGTACGGTGACCCGACCGGAGCCTTGTGGTACGCCGCCTCGATCGACGGCGGCCAGTCGTTCGGGCTCAACCAGTTTGCGAGCGACCACGCGTTCCCCTTCACGACCTCGCGCATGACCAATCTGTGGTTGGGTGATTACGTGGGGCTGGCGGTGGCCGGTGGTCGCATCTATGCCAGCTGGACCGATCCGCGCAATCAAATGCAGTCGCAGGTGTACGTGGCCTCGGGCGGGCTCTGATCAGCGCGGTGGGATCGTCTTTCGCTGCGGCATGGTCCAGCTCGCGCGAAAGCGACACTCCGGGTGCCCGAGCGCGCGGCATGACACGATGTCGACGTTGCCCGAGGCCTTGAACAGCTCGATGCTGGCGTCGATCCAACCGGCCACGCGCAGGCAGTGCGCCAGGTGTGGGCTGCCGAAGTCGCGGATGCGCAAATCGAAGTGGCCCGCGCCCTCGTTCTCCACCTCGACCGCGCCGCTGTCGTAGTAAAGCGACCAGAACTGCTTGGCATAGCGGACGATCTGAAGCGGATCGCCCTGGGTGAACATCTGCCGATAGGCCGTGCCGAGGTCTTTGAGCCCCGCGTAGTGGCCCATCTTGCGGCACAGAGACAGGTCTCCGCTGCCGTGCGCCTCATCGGCCGCCTCGCACAGTGCGATCCAGGTCGAAAACGGATACCAATTCGAGGTTTGCAGACGCTGCTCGACCAGCTCGCGATCCTCGGGCTGAAGCCGCCCCATCACCTGCTGAAAGCCGTCGGCGCCGTAGTGCTCGACCAGAAACTGCTTGGTGGACAGAAACGCAGTCCCACGAACATGCACGCCGCTCACCGCGATACTCTACCACGTTTGTTTACGTGTTACGCGAGATCGACCGCGGTCACGGCATCGCCGCCCTGCTCGGGTGCGGCCGGCTGAAACCGTGTCACCGCGGGGTGGCGCGCCAGATGCTCGCGCACGGCCGCGCGCAGCGCACCGGTGCCGTGGCCGTGCAGCACGAAGCAGGCATCGAGGCCGCGCTCGAGCGCCTGGTCGAGGAACTTGTCGAGCCGCGCCACCGCATCGTCGACCCGCTCGCCGCGCAGGTCGAGCGTGTTGTCGGGCAGGCGGAGCGCCGGCTCGGCCGAGCTGGCGGCGTGGGCGCTGGCGGCGGCGCGCGCGGATGGACGTGCGCCCGCCTGTGCGGCCGGACGCCGCGCGCTCTGGCCGGAGCCGGAGCCAGCGCCGCGGTCCAGGCGCCGCAGATCCGACACCTTGACCAGGGTCTTGAGCGCGCCCGCCTGCACGAGCACGCTGCCCCGTGCGGGCGGCGCCACCACCGTGCCCTCGCCCCCCCAGGACACAATCGCGACCTTCATGCCGGGCTCGATCTCGTCCTCGCGGACCGCCTGGCCCGGCAGCTCGCGCGGCGGCGCGTGGCGCGCGATGGTCTCGGCGGCCGCGCTGATGGCGGCGCTGGGGTCGCGCGCGCGCCGTGTGCCGGCCCGCATCTTTTCCAGATCGGCGCGGGCCGCTCGCAGCGCCTCCACCGCTTCGTCGTACGAGCGCAGGTGAAGCTTCTGCACGCGCTCGCGCATCTCGCGCGCTTGCGATTCGGCGTGTGCCTGCGCCCGCTCCAGCTGCCGCCGCGTCTCTTCGACCCGCGCGCGCTCACTCTCGAGCTTGCGCCGCTCTTCGGCCAGCCCCACCAGAATATGCTCGACCGATGCCTGCTCGGCGCCCAGGAGCGACTCGGCGCGCGCCACCACCTGGCCCGGCAGGCCGAAGCGGCGCGCCACCCGCAGCGCGCCCGAGCTGCCCGGGATGCCGAGCTGCAGCCGAAACGTGGGCTCCATGCGCTCGATGTCGTAGCCGACCGAGGCGTTGAGGAAGCGCGGATCGGTGCCGCCCAGCGCCTTCAACCGATCGTAGTGGGTGGTGCACAAGACGGTCGCGCCGCGCTCGGCCAGCCGCTCGAGCACCGCCTGGGCCAGCGCCGCCCCCTGCTCGGGATCGGTGCCGACCGCGATCTCGTCGAGCAGCACCAGCGTGCCCGGCCCGGCGCGCCCCAGGCAATCGGCCAGATGCAGCACGTGCGCCGAAAACGTCGACAGGTTGCGCTCGAGTGACTGCTCGTCGCCGATATCGGCCACCAGCGCCGCCGTAAGCGGCAACGTCGACCCGCTGGCGGCCGGCACGTGCAGGCCGGCCGCGGCCGCCAGCACTGCCAGCCCGAGCGTCTTTAAGGCCACCGTCTTGCCGCCCGCGTTGGGGCCCGACACGATGAGCGTGCCGCCGTCCGGGATCGCGAGGTCGATGGGCACGCAGGGCCGGCCGGCCAGCACCAACAAGGGATGGCGCACCGCGCTGAGCGCAACCGGGCTGCTCTCGGCCAAAAGCGGTGGCGTGGCGTCGAGGTCGTCGGCCAGCCGAGCGGCGGCGTCGATCCAGTCCAGCCGCTCCAGGATCTCGAGGTTGCGCTCGATGGCGGGCGCGTCCTCGCGCACGTACCCGGTCAGCTGGAGAAGAATGCGCCGCTCCTCCTCCTGCACCTCCAGCTCGCTGAGTCGGAGCGCGTTGTTGAGGTCGACCACCTGCTCGGGCTCGACGAACACGGTCTGGCCGCTCTGCGAAGAGCCGTGGACAATGCCGCGCACTCGCCCGCGCGCGGCCGCCTTGATCGGCAAGACGTAGCGCTCGTCCCGTTGCGTGTAGAACTTGTCTTGCAAGAGCGGCGCGAGCTCGGGATCGTCGAGCAGCCCGTGCACGAGGCGGCCCAGCTCGGCGTGCAGCTCGGCCGCACGCCGCCGGAGCGGGCCCAGCGCGGCCGAGGCGTGGTCGTGCAGCCGGCCCGCTGGATCGAAGGCATCGTTGATGGGGCCAGAAACGTCTTGAAGCTCGGCGATGGGCTCGACGCAAGCGGCCTGACGGGGCGCCAGGTCGTGGTGCGCCAGGAGAAAGCCGCGCAGCGCCGCACCCGCGCGCAGCGTCTCGGCGACCGCGCGCAGGTCGGGACCTTCGAGCGCGCCGCCCTTGCCGGCCCGCGTGAGGGCCTCCCGCAAATCGTGGACGCCGCCCCAGGGCGCGGGGCCCTCCTGCGCACGCAGGCGGCGCACTTCCGAGATTTCCTCGGCCCGTTCCTGCGCCTCCGCAAGCGAACGCGCGAAGGGCAGGCTGCGCGCGACCGCGGCCCCGCGTACGGTGTGGGTGCGCGCGGCCAGCGCCTCCAAAAGCTCCGGCCACCCCAGATCCGCCAGCGCTTTTTCAGTCACATCCATTCGGCAGAGTCTCACTATAATCGCGCTCCGAGTGCCGGGCTACCCTCTGTGCCGCAAGGCGGTCTGGGCGAGCGCAGCCAGCGTATGCCTGTTGGCGTGCGCATGCATGGGCTCGACCCTGCCGGGGCCGGCCGGCCCGAGCACCGACGTGCCGATCGAGCTCGCGCTGCCGACCATCACCGGCCCGCCTCTCGACGTGGCTGCGCTGCGTGGCCAGGTGCTGCTCATCGACGTGATGGCGACCTGGTCGCTGGACAGCCAGGCGCAGGTGCCCCTCTTCTCCAAGCTCCTGGCCGCCTACCGCGAGCGCGGCCTGCGGGTGGTGTCGGTGGCCTTCGACTCGCAGACCCCGCAGCTCGTGCGCACCTGGGTCGACACGCTGGGCGTGTCGTGGCCGGTCGGGCTGGCCTCGCCCGAGGTCATCGAGGGCCGCTCGCCGCTGGGGGTGATTCCCGAGATCCCGCGCACGCTCATCCTGGATCGCAAGGGCTACGTGCGATTCGCCCACAGCGGCGCGGTGCCGGCCGCCCTCTTGGCCAAGGAAATCGAGGCCCTGCTCTGATACGGTTGACAGCCGGGAAGAATTGTCCTAATGTACTAGTACAAGTAGACAATGGAGACCCGATGCGGATTCCGATCGACCCGCAGAGCCCGCTGCCGCTGCACGCCCAGATCGCGGAGGGCATCCTGCTGGCGATTGCAACCGGCGAGCTCGCGCCCGGGGACCAGCTGCCCACCGTGCGCCAGCTGTCCGTGGATTTGAAAGTGAACTCGAACACGGTGGCGCGCGTGTATGCAGACTTGGAGGGGGCCGGGGTTCTGGAGACCTGCCGCGGCCGCGGCACCTTCGTCAAGACCCGGCCCAAGGTGCAGCCGGGGGCGCGCGAGCGCCGACTCGATACTCTGGTTCGGTCCTTCCTGCGCGTGGTGTCCGAGGAAGGCTTTTCGCTGGCAGAGGTCCGCCGGGCGCTGCGAGCGCTGGCGGAGAAAACGGAGGGAGTGCGATGAAAGGGCCAAACGTTGTCACGGTGATCTTGTTGCTGGTCGGTGGAGGGGCGGCGGCCGGGACTGCGGCCTCGGGTCAACCGTGGCCGGTGCCGTTCGGGATCGCGGCAGCATTCTTTCTGCTGGCGCTGTCGCCCAAGATCGCTAATCAGTGGGAGCGCGCGATCGTACTGCGGCTGGGGCGCTTCCAATCCACGCGCGGGCCGGGCGTGTTCTGGGTGGTTCCGTTCTTCGACCAGATCTCGACCTGGATCGACCAACGCGTCATCACCACGCCCTTCAAGGCCGAGCAGACGCTGACCCGAGATACCGTGCCCGTCAACGTCGACGCGGTGCTGTTCTGGCACGTGCACGACCCCGAAAAATCGGCGCTCGAGGTGCAGGACTACGCAGGCGCGGTGGCATGGGCGGCCCAGACCGCGCTGCGCGACCTGATCGGACGCACCAGCCTGGCCGACATGCTGGTGGGCCGCGAGAAGATGGAGCACGCGCTGCAGGACATGATCGACAAGCGGGTCGGCCAGTGGGGCGTGACCGTGCAGTCGGTCGAGATGCGCGACGTGGTGATCCCCGAGGACCTGCAGGAGGCCATGAGCCGGGAGGCGCAAGCCGAGCGTGAAAAGAACGCGCGCGTCATCCTAGGCGAGGCCGAGGTGCAGATCGCCAAAAAGTTCGAGGAAGCCAGCCGCGCCTACCAGAAGAACAGCGTGGCCCTGCACCTGCGCGCCATGAACATGCTGTACGAGGGGCTCAAGGAAAAGGGTGCGCTCATGGTGGTCCCGTCGACGGCGGTGGAGACCATGGGGCTGGGCGGCCTGGCTGGATTGGCCGGATTGGCCGCGCTCGAGGGCTCGAAGGCGCGCGAGGCAGGGCCGGGCCCGACCGCGGCCCCGAGCTCCCCGGCGCCCGGAGGCGTGGGCACGGATTAGTCCAGCCCCCGCTGGACAGCTCGCCCTTCGGGCGTAAGGAGGCTAGCGCGGCGCCCGGCGCTACTGCCGGCTGCGCTTCTTGGCCTTCTTGGCGGCCGCCTGCAAGGCCGCCGCGCGCGCCAGCACCCTGCGCGCCTGGTCCTGGGTCTCGTCGAGCGCCACCGCTTCTTTGGCCACCCGCACCGCGACCTCGCGGCGGCCCGCCGACAGGGCCGACTCGGCCTCTCCAGCCAGCACGTGCGCGAGCTCTTTCATCCGATCCGGCGACGGATCGATCTTGGCCAGCGAGCGGTAGGCTATCTCGGCCTCGCCGAAGCGGCCCCCGTCGAATGCGCCCTGCCCCTTGTGCTCGAGCGTATCGATGGTGCGCTGCCGGAGCGCCGCCACGCGCGGATCGCCGGGTGCCTCCGCCTCCAGCCGCTTGAGCACATCGTGCAGGCTTTGCCCGCGCGGAGCCAGCCAGTGCTGTCGCGCCAGCGCCGCGTCGCCAGCCTGGAGGTCCGCGGTGACCTTGTCGATCGGGGCCGGCGGCGCGGTTCCAGGCGCCGGCCCGGGGCCCGGCTCGACCACGGCCGGCGGCCGTCGCCACGGCTTGTACACGGCCGCAATCGCGGCGCCGCAGACCAGGAGGATCCCGGTGAGCGCGATCCACACGTCCCGCGCTCGCAGCGTCTGGACGCGCGGACGCGCGGGCGCCTGTGGAATTGCCACCTGATGCGAGCTCGACGAGCCTCTCGTGGGAACGCCCAGCAGCGACGACGAGGGCGGCCGCGAGCGCGACCGCGCACCGGCTCTATCGCCTGCCGCCGCACCCGGGACCGGCCCCGACTGGTCGATGATCACGACCGGCGCCGGCCCGGTCGAGCGGGTCTGCGCCACCGCCGGCTGCTCGCGCGCGCTGCGCGGCCGGCCGCGCTCGCCCGGAGCCGGCCCTGCGCTCCCGCTCGGGCCCGGCGGCGCCGCCAGCACGGGGAACGGCGAAGGCGACTCGACCTCGGGTACCTGGCGAGGCGCCGGGTTGCCGGTCTCACTCACCTGCTCGACGGCCAGCTCGAACAGGACGTCCTCGACCGGCCGCCGGGGCGAGGAGCGCTCGCGCTCCAGCGCCGGCCTCGTGACCACGCCCGCTTCCAGCGCCTCGCGCCGGAGACCCAGCATGGCCGCCACCGCGGGCCCGCGCCCCTCCATGCTGCGGACCAGCTCATACTCGAGCTGCGCCATGGTCTGCGGCCGCGCGCCCGGATCGGGCTCGAGGGTGCGCATGACCACGCGGTCCAGCTCTTCGGTCAGCTCGGGTCGCAGCGAGCGCGGGCGCTGGGGCCGCTCGGTCGCCTTCTTGGACAGGATCTCGAGGGCGTTGTCGCCCTCGTGGGGCGCCATGCCGACCAGCATCTCGTACAGCATCGCGCCCACCGCATACACATCGCTGCGCACGTCCGCGCCTTTGCCGGCCGCCTGCTCGGGCGCCATGTACTCGGGCGTGCCCATGGCCAGACCCGGGTTGGTCAGCCGCCCGGTGCTGTCGGCGCCCGGTGCCTTGGCGATCCCGAAGTCGAGGATCTTGACGAAATCGGGCACGCCCTCGCGCGTGACCAGGAACACGTTCTCGGGCTTCAGATCGCGATGGATGATGCCGGCCGCGTGCGCGGCCGCCAGCGCGCGGCTGATCTGGGTGGCGATCGCGACCGCACGCTCGGGCGGCAGGCGCCCCAGCTCGCCCAGCACGTCGCCCAGCTCGACTCCCTCCAGCCGCTCCATCACGAAGTAGAACAGGCCGTCGGCGGTGGTCCCGAAATCGCTCACGTCGACGATGTTGGGATGTCCGATCGTCGACGCCGCGCGCGCCTCGCGCCGGAACCGCGCCACCAGCTCGGCCTGGCGCGAGTACAGGGGGTTCAAGATCTTGAGCGCGAACTTCTTGCCAATTTCGACGTGCTCGGCTTCGTAGACCGTGCCCATCCCACCCTCGCCCAGCACGGTCAGGATCCGGTAGCGGCCGTCGATGACCGCGCCCACCAGCTCTTTGGGCCCCGCCTCGGCGGCAATCCGCGCAAGCGGGGTCGCGCGTGAATCGCCCCCCAGCGTCACCAGCGGCGCCGACGGGTCGCGCCGCACTCGGGGCAGCTCCAGCCTGAGCAGGCGCTCGCGCTCGGCGCGCTCGGCGTCGATCACGTCGCCGTACAGCTCGCGCAAGAGAGCGCTCACCCGCTCGGCGTCCGTGGTGGGCGCGATTTTTGCCAGCTCCTCGGCCAACGCGCGCCGCATCTCGTCGGCGCTGCCATAGCGATTGTCGCGTTTGGGCGCCAGCGAGTGTAGGACCACCTGGTCGAGCGAGGGAAGGATGCGGCTCGTCAGCGTGGAGGGCGGCTTGACGTTGGGCGTGCGCACAACCGCGAGCGCGGTCGCGGGGTCGCTCGATCCGACCGGGAACAGTTGGCGCCCGGTCAGAAGCTCCCATAGGATGATGCCGAGCGAGTAGATGTCCGTGCGCGCGTCGGCTTCCTCGCCGCGTGCCTGCTCGGGCGACAGGTACGCGTAGCGGCCGTAGACGATTCCGGGCGCGGTCTTCTCCTGCTTGAGCACGCTGCGCGCCAGGCCGAAGTCGGTCAGCTTGACCTCGCCAAAGTAGCTGAGCAGGATGTTGGGCGGCGAAACGTCACGATGCACCAGTCCCAGCTCGCCGTACTCGTGCGCGTAGCTGAGCCCGCGGCACACCTCGCGCACCACGTACAGCGCCACATCGAGCGGAAAGCGGGTCTGGCGCTGCGCGCACCGGTTCCACGCCTCGCGCAGGTTCTTGCCCTCGACGTACTCCATCGCGATATAGAACTCGTCGTCGACCTGGCCGGCGTCGAACACGGAAACCAGGTTGGCATGACTGAGCCGGATGACCACCTTGGCCTCGTCCAGAAAGCGGTTGGACCGGCCCGGGTCGGCCTTCTCAGTCAGGACCTTCTTGATTACGCAGATCTTCTCGAATCCGCCGATCTCGCCGCCGGCGGCCAGATAGATCTCGCCCATCCCGCCGCGCGCGAGCGGGCGCAGGAGCACGTACTTGCCGAACGGCCGTGGGTAGCGGTCGGCACTCAACGTCCGTATTCTAGCCCGAATCATGCGCCGCGCAGCCGCGCATATTCGGGAGCGCCTCTGCGCCGCGAGCCCGCTTAGAGGAGGCCTCTTCCCAGCCGTTCAGGGGCAGATGGGCTCATCGGCACCGGGTGTGGGCATCATCGGCCGCGGGTCGCCGTCAAAGTCGACCGTGGGTTGGTCCTGGAATACGCCCCGGTGCACCACGTCCGTCATGGCGACCGGCTTGGCCGGGTCGACGTGGAGGCCCTGGCACTTGGTCCACGTGCTCTGCGGCTGATCGAAGTTGACGAAGATCAGGCTGGGCACCCGCGCCGGCGTCGTAGGCCCCACGGTTCCACCTGCGATCACACACGTGTACGGCGGCATGAACGTGATGCCGTCGTTGGGCACCAGACAATTCGTGAGCATCACCGTCGCGGTCTCGCACTGCACACCGGTGCCGGGCGCGCCCACGTTCCGGGCGATCGTGTTGTAGACGAACTTCGATTCGCTCATACCGGTCTGGGCGCCCGAGAAGCGGGCGCCACCGCCGGACGAGACGCTCGTGTTGCCGTTGCCCAGGAGGTAGCTGTTCTCGAGGTCGAAGCGCGGCGTGTCCACAACCTCGACGCCCCAGAGGTAGGCGCCCATGACCAGGCTCCTGGACAGCTCCAGCCTGCTGGCCCGGTTGGCCTGGACGCCGTCCTGGACGGGCAGGTTGTGTACGTTCACGTGGACCAGGCGCGCGGAAGCGCCCGTGTCCACGAGCACGCCGTTGCCCGCGTTGGGGCTCGCGGCGCCCGTTACCTCGAGGTCGTGCACGGTCACGTTCGATGTGCTGCCATGTACGCCGATACCGTCGGTGGAAGCGCTGATCTGGAGGATCGCGCCACGGCCCCAGATGGTGACCGTATGGTTCTGGATCTGTATGGATCCGTAGGAGCATGAGCGCTTTGTCATGACGACCTGCGGACGGCTCGCATCGACGCCCTCCTGCAGCGTGCAGTAGGGCGCAGCGCGACTGCCCGTCCGGGTCCCGCACGTGCCCGCTCCCGGGTCACAGTCCACGAACGCAACCTGGCTGGCCGCGACGCAGCCGCCGCCCAGGCAAGCCGCCCCACCCGCGTACGCGGCGTCGCAATCGGCGTCGGCCTCGCAAGACGCACATTGATTCTGGGCGCTGCAGATCTGGCCCATCGGACAGTCGGTGGCCGCGCTCGCGGGCGTGCAGGCCACGCAGTGGTTCTGCACGCAGTGCGGGGGATTGCACTGCCCATCCTGCGTGCACTGCATGCCCACCCCGTCGCTGCCGCCGTCGGTTGGGCGGCAGCTGTGCGTGCTCAGGTCACAGGAGCAATCTTGGGTATCGACATCGCAATACGCGGGGTTCAGGCGCGTGCAGGCGATAACGAGGATCGTGAGCCCGGCGCCCGCACCGACGAGCGTCGGCAAGCCAAGCCGAAACATGATTTACCTCCCCGACTGCCGCCGCTCGGCCGCTTCCAACCCGCGCCGCGCCTCGGGATGATTGGGCTGCTCTGCCAGCACCGCATTGTACTCGCGGATCGCGTCTGCGAACCGCTGCTGCCGAAAATAGGCGTTGCCGAGCAGCACGCGCGCCTGCGCGCCTCCGCCCGCCTTGAGGGCCTGGCTGGCCAGGCGTGCTGCCTCGGCGTAACTCGACTGCTGGAACGCGATCTCGCCCAGACCCGCGAGCGCAGATGCGCGCTCGCGACCCTCTGTCAAGCGCGAAAAGCCTTGCTTGGCCTCCACGTAATGGCCGGCCGCAAGCTGCCGGCGCGCCTCGGCCAGCTGGCGCCGGGCCACGGCCGCGCTGTCCTTGCCCGGTCGGCGCGCGGCCCCGCCGGGCGGCGGCAGCGGAATCGCGCCCGCGCCCGGCGCGACCCAGGGCGTCGAGGACGCGACCGGGGGAGCGGGAGGGCCCGGCGCGGCCGGCGCTGGTTGCGTAACCGCACGCGGCCGCGGTTCCGCGACCGCGGACCGGCCCACCGTCGGCTGCTCGCGCCGTGACGCGGCGACGCCCGCGATGATGATGGTGATGCCCAGCGCCCCGCCCAGCCCGAGGGTCACCATGCGCTTGCGCCGACGCGCAATCCGTCCCAGCTCGCCTGACATCCCGGCCAGCTCGGGCCCACTGCCCGCCATCGGCACGCCCGGTCGCGAGCGGCGGGCCGCGCTGTGACTGGCGATCGCCTTTCCGATCTCGAAGTCGAGCGCCTCCATCGAAGGCGGGCGTTCCTTGGGATCGTTCTGCAGCGTGTACAGCACGATGCGCTCGATATCCTCGGACAACTCGGTGCGCAGCTTGCGCGGCGGCAGCGGCTCCTCGGTGGCTTTCTTGTTCAGGATCTCCATGAAGCTTTCGCCGTCGAAGGGCGGAACGCCGGTCAGCATCTCGTACAGGATCGCCCCGGTCGAATAGACGTCGATGCGGTGATCGTAGGGTCGGCCGGCCGCCTGTTCGGGCGCCATGTACTCGGGCGTGCCCATGGCCATGCCGGGATGGGTGAGCTTGCGCTCGCGCGACTCGAGCAGCTCGGCGGCGCTCTTGGCGATGCCGAAGTCGAGCACCTTGACGAAGTCGGCCACGCCCTCGCGCGTGATCAGGAAAATGTTCTCGGGCTTGAGGTCGCGATGAATGATGCCGCGCGCATGGGCGGCCGCAACCGCCTTGCAGATCTGCGACGCGACGTGCAACGCGCGCTCGATCGCCAGCGCGCCTCCCTCGGCGATTACCTTGGCCAGCTCCACGCCCTCGAGGTATTCCATGACGAAATACACGCTGCCTTCGGGCGTGGTGCCGCTGTCGGTGACCTCGACGATGTTGGGATGGCCGATCCGGGAGGCCGCACGCGCCTCGCGCCGGAAGCGCTCGACCACCTCGGGCGTACGCGAGTAGACCGGATGCAGAACTTTCATGGCCACGCGGCGTCCGATCTCGACGTGCTCGGCCTCGTAGACCCGCCCCATGCCGCCCTCGCCGACCAACGACAGGACCTTGTAACGGCCATCGATGAGCCGGCCCTGCAGCTGAATCTGCGACACGTCAATCTGGAAGGCTGCCGGCGGAGCCGAGCCGACCGAGCTGCCCGCACCGGCCGCGCTGCCCGCGCCGAGCGGGTCGGCAGTGGCGGCCGAATCGAGCGCGCTCGGCGTGCTGGCCGAGGGAGCCGGCGGCGGCGGGAGCGCATCCGCCTCGGCGGCCCCGGCCGGCGCAAGCCGCCCCGAGGCGCCGTTGCCAGAAGCCGCCACCGGTTTGGTCGCGGGCCCGGTGTGCAGGCGCTCGCGCGCTTCCTGCACCAGCGCCTCGCGGTCGCGCCGCTCCTTCTCGATGTCCTCGCCGAACAGCTCTTTCAAGAACGCGGCCACCCGAGCAGCATCGGTCGTGGGCGCTTCCTGCGCCAGGAAGGCCGCCAGCGCGGTGCGCATCTCTTCCCCGCTCTGGTAGCGCCGGGTACGATCGATCTCGAGCGCGCGCAGCGAGATGCGGTCGAGGGCGGGCGTGACCCGCGACGCGCGGCTCGACGGCGGCGCGATCTTGGGATCCTTGACCTCCAAGAGCAGCTCGCCCGGGCTGCGCTCGCCCTGTGGAAACAGTTGGCGCCCAGTCAGGAGCTCCCAGAGCAGGATGCCCGCCGTGTACAGGTCCGTGCGCGGGTCGAGCGACTCGCCGCGCGCCTGCTCGGGCGACATGTACGACACCTTGCCGTACACGACCCCGGGCACGGTTTTCTCGATCTTGAGCGTCGACGTCGCCAGCCCGAAGTCGGTCAGCTTGACCTCGCCCGAGTAGGCCAGGAGGACGTTGGGCGGCGAAACATCGCGGTGCACCAGCTCCAGGTCCTGGAACGAGTGCGCGTAGGCCAGCCCGCGGCACAGCTCCTTGACGATGTGCACCGCGACCTCGACCGGAAACGCGATGCCCTTACGCGCGCACCGATTCCACACCGCGCGCAGGTCGCGGCCCTCGATGAACTCCATGGCCAGGTACAGCTCGCCGCCCACCTGCCCGGCATCGAACACGGTCACCAGATTGCCGTGCTGGAGCTTGACCACCACCTTGGCCTCGTCGCGAAAGCGACCCACGTACTCCTTGTCGGCCAGGTGCGGCAGAACGGTCTTGAGCGCGCACAGCTTTTCCATGCCCCGCTCGCCCGACATGGCCAGATAGAGCGCGCCCATCCCCCCCTGCGCCAGAGGCTTGAGGAGGAAGTACTTGCCGAAGCGACGCGGGAAGCCCAGGGGCATGTCAAGAGCGCCTAAGCATTGCGCAAAATCAGGTTATCACGACCCCTGGTATCGAACAACGCGAAGCGCCCGAAAAGATCCTACACCACGCGCGCGGGGCGCGCTTGGGTGGAAGCGTCGAGCCGGCTTGCGGCTCGCGCGAAGCGCAGGATTTACCTGGGGTTGCCGACTGTGATATCTTTTGCGGCGATGCCCGGCGAGACCGTCCTGGTCATCGACGACAGTCCCACCATTCTGAAAGTCGTTCAACTGGTGCTCACCAAGGCCGGCTTCGACGTGCGAACGGCGGCCGATGGCGAGCAGGGCATCGAGCTGGCGCGGGCCGCGCGGCCCGACCTGATCCTGCTCGACTTCGTGATGCCCAAGATGAACGGCTACCAGGTCTGTCGCGCGCTGGCTGACGAGAACGCGCTGCGCGACGTCCCGGTGGTGCTGATGAGCGCCAAAGGCGACCAGGTGGGCGAGCGTTTCGTCAAGGTCATGGGCATCGTCGATTACATCACCAAGCCGTTCTCGCCCGACGCCATCACCGCGGTGGTCACGCACACGATCGGCAAGTACGCGAAGCCCAAGGCGGATAGCCCGACCGCGGCGGCCGAGGCCGGGGACCCGGTGGCAGCCAGCGTGAGCGCGGACGGGGGCGCCGAGCGGGCCCCCGAGCGCCTGCCGGTGCCGGAGGGCGCCGAGCAAGCGTTGGGTGCGCTGGCCGAGGCCCGGCGCCGCGCGCTCGACGAGCTGCGCACCGCGATCGCCGAGGCGGTCGCGACCCGCCTGGCACAAAATGGCGAGGTGGAGACGACGGCTGCGCGCGCCAAAGCCGCGCTCGAGGACGCGGTGCTGGAGGCGCTTCTGGCCGGCGTACGCACGACCTGTCCCGAGCTGGCGCTCGGCCCCGACGCGGTGCTGACCGGCGATCTGCGCGTGGTGCCGCTGGCCGAGGTCCTGCAGCTCCTGCAGGTGCAGGCGCAGTCGGGCGTGCTCCAGGTTGCGCGCAGCGCGGGCTTCGAGCGCGACGAGCTGGGTGAAGCGCGCAAAGCGAGCGCGCAGCAGGTCGACGTCTACTTTCGCGGCGGCAAGGTCGAGTACGCCATCTCGACCGGGGTCAGCGAGGAGTTTCTGCTGGGCCGCTTCGTGCTCGAGCAGAATCTGATGTCCCGGCAGGACCTCGATCTTCTGCTCAAGTCGCGCAAGGAGCAGGGCGGGCGGCTGCTGGGTGCGCAGCTCATCAAGCTGGGCTACATCAGTGAGACCGATCTCAAGCAGGTCATGTCGCGCCAGACCTGCGAGATCGTCTACGAGGTGTTGCGCTGGAATTTCGGACGCTTCGTGTTCCGGCCCACGCGCGACCTGCCCGCGGTGGCGGTCGACGCCGCGCTCGGGCTGTCGGTCGACGGCATCTTGATGGAAGGCTTCCGGCGGGTCGATGAGTGGCACCTCATCGAGCGCGAGATCGACAACTTCGACGTGGTCTTTCTGCGCAACGAGGATGCGGTGGCGCAGGTCGGGCGGGGCCGCTTGACCCGCGAGGAGCTGTCCGTGCTCGAGCTGGTCAACGGCAAGAATACGGTCAAGGAGATCATCCGCGCCTCGCGCATGGGATCGTTCGACGTGACCAAGATGCTGTACCGCCTGCTCTCGATCAAGCTCATCCGCAAGCGGGTGATGCCGGTGGCAGTATAGGTGGAAGGTGGGAAAGATCCTGATTGCCGAGGATTCGCCCACCGCGGTCGAGCTGCTCCGGCGGGCGCTCACGCCGCTGGGCCATCAGATCCTGGTCGCGCTCGACGGTGAGGAGGCCGAGCAGAAGATCGCGAGCGAGCATCCCGACCTCTTGATCCTCGACATCATCATGCCCAAGCGCAACGGTTTCCAGCTCTGCCGCGCGATCCGGGCCAACCCCGATACCAAGAAGCTGCCGATCATCGTCGTGACGTCGATGGACCGCGAGAGCGATCGCTACTGGGGGCTCAAGCAGGGCGCCGACGAGTATCTGGTCAAGCCGGTCGATCCGGCCGTGCTGGTGGCAAAAGTGCGCGAGTACATACCGTGAGGGGGAGGCAAAGGCGGTGGCAGGCACGTGGACATCGGCATCCTGACGTTTGAGCTGAGCGGGCGCCGCTTCGCGATCGAGCTCGGCTTCGTGCGCGAAGTGCTGGCGCTGGGCAACGTGACCCCGGTACCGGGCGCGCCGGCCGCCGTGCGCGGGCTCATCAACGTGCGCGGCATGCTGGCGGCGGCGCTCGATCTGGCGGTTCTGTGCGGCGACCGCCCGCATGCAAGCCGGCCCGGGGACGCGGTGGTGCTCTTGGAGGCGCCCCCGCAGCCATGGTCGGAGGGGCAGCCGCCGCGCGTGGCCATCCCGGTCGATCGCGTGCTCGAGGTTTCGCCTAGCCCGCCCGAGATCGAGCCCACCCCGGCGGCCCCGGATGGGCCCGCGTGCGTGCGTGCCCTGCTGGCGCTCGAGAGCGGTCCGGCCGCTCTGCTCGACGTACCGGCGCTCATCGCTTCCGTGCGGGCGCTGGTGGAGCGAGCCGCGTCATGAGGGGTGTGCTCGGCAAGCTGACGCTGGCGCTGGGGCTTCTGGTTCTGGGCCCGATGATGGCAATCCTCGGGGTGGTCTTGCTGGCGCGCTCGCATCTGCTCGCCTTCGAGCGGCAGCGCGACGAGACCACGGCGCTGCGCACCGAGATCGAGCGCACGCGGCGCGAGCTCGAGGCCACCCAGAAGCGGCTCGCGCGCGCGCTCGATCAGGCGCGCGCGGGCGCCGTGCAGTCGGTCAAGTCGGAGAAGGAGCAGCAGACGTTCGCGATCGCGGCCCAGGTCGAGACCGCGCTCGCGGCCCAGCCTCAGCTTGCGCCCGAGCACAATCCGGCCCTGCGCAGGCTGCTTCGGCGTGCCGGCTCTGGACGCACGGCCGCGGCCGTTCTCATCGCGCCCGGCAGCGCGGGCGAGCAGGTCGCCGCCGGCTCCGACGACGCGCTGATGGGCCAGCCGGTTGCGCACGCCTACCCGAACCTGGCCCGCCTGATCGAAGACCGCGGCTGGCGCCAGAAGGCAGGCCAGGCGGCCGGGAGCGCAGGTCCGCTCGCGCGCCCGGGCCGCCCGGCCGAGGCCGGGCTCTATGGGCGCGAGCTCTGGATCCTGACCGCGCTCGCCGGCAGCTCGTACTGGCTGGCCACACGCACCGATCTGGAAGGCGCACAGGGCGAGATGCTGAGGGAGACCGAGCGGCCGCTCGAAGGAGCGCTGTCCGCGCTCGGCTCGGCCGAGGTCGCGCTGCGCGGCGTCACCGACCAGACCCGACAGCTCGAGGGCGGGCTTTCCACCGCCACCCTGAGCTTCAGCCGCAACATGACCTTCTCGATCGTGGGCATCCTGCTTTTGGGCGCGGTGGTCTCGGTGAGCCTCCTGCTTTGGATGCGCCGCTCGTTCATCGAGCCCATCCGCCACCTGACCGAAACCGCAGAGCGCATTCGTGCCGGCGGCTACGATACCCGCGCCCAGGTTAGAACCGGCGACGAGCTGGAGGCGCTGGCCGGCTCGGTCAACGCCATGGTCGACCAGATCGTGGGGCTCGTGCGCTCGGATGAGGACAAGCAGCGCCTGCAGCGCGACATCGTGCGCCTGCTCGAGCTGGTGTCGGCGGCCTCGTCGGGCGACATGACCGTGCGCGGCGAGGTCACCCCCGACGAGCTGGGCAGCGTGACCGACGCGCTCAACCACATGGTGGAGTCGATCGGGGGCCTGGTCATGCAGGTGCGCCATGCGGGCGCCGAGGTGACGTCGGCGGCCGATCAGATCCTGCGCGCGTCCAAGGACATGGCAGACGGCGCGACCCTGCAGTCGCAGGCGCTCGACGCGGTCACGATCAAGATCAAGCAGCTGGGCGACCGCTCGCTCGAGATCAACCAGATCGTCGAGCTGGTCGACGAGATCGCCGCGCAGACCAACATGCTGGCGCTCAACGCCGCCATCGAGGCCAGCCGGGCCGGCGAGCAGGGCAAGGGCTTTGCCGTGGTGGCGGACGAGGTGCGCAAGCTGGCCGAGCGTTCGTCGTCGTCGACCAAGGACATCGGTGCGTTCATCGAGTCGATCCAGGAGGCGACCTCGGACGCCATCCGGGCCATGGAGGAGATCCGGCGGGTCACGCGTTCGACCGAGCAGGGGGCGGCGCGCGCCAACACGGTGGCCAGCGAGATGTGGAGCGCGGCGCGTGGGCTGGGCGAAACCATCTCTCAGTTCAAGGTGCGCGCGGGCGATACTCGCGCGCTGGTCGCGGAGCTGGAGGCGCGCGGGGCCGAGATGCAGCAAGCGATTGCGGGGCTGTTCGACCTGACCGGAATTGGCGTCGACGCCGGTCCGGAGGCGCGCGCGGCGCTGGAGCAGCTTCTGCGCGGGCTCGAGGGCGCCCTGGCCGGGGTCAAGGGTCGACTGGGCGGCCAGCCGAGCTCGACTGCGGCCGCAGCCCCAGCTGCGCCCAGCAGCCTGCACCCCGACCGGCGCGGGCGCGCCGCAGGCTCGTGAGCCGGTGCCGCCGCCGCTCGATCCCGACCTTCTGGCCACCTTCCTGAGCGAGGCGCGCGGACACCTGCAACGCCTGCGCGAGCCGGCCCTGGGCCCGGATGAGCGCGCGACCGCAGCGCACGGCCTCAAGGGTCTGGCGCGCGTGGTCGACCTGCCGGCGCTGCTCCCGCTGACCGTGGAGCTCGACGAGAGCGTACGAGCCGATGACAGAGCGGCCGTGCGGCGGCTCCTGGGCGCGATCGAAACCACGCTCGAGCAGCTGGAGCCGCCGGCGGTCTTGGAGAGCGCGCAGGGCGATCTCAGGCCCGAGGAGCAGGAGATCCTGCGTCGTTTCTTCCTCGAAGAGGCGCAGGAGCATCTCGAATCGGCACAGCGGACGCTGCTCAGCCTGGCCGGACAGCCCGACAACCGGGACCTCCTGGCCCAGCTGTTCCGGACCCTGCACACGGTCAAGGGCGCCGCCGGAACGGTCGGTCTGCCCGAGGTGGGCGAGGCTGCGCACCTGCTCGAGGACCGGATCGCGGAGCTGCAGGCACGCGGCGGCGAGATCGACGCCGAGCCCCTGGATACCCTGCTGTCGGGGCTGGATACGCTGCGCGCGATGATCGAATCGGGCCTGGCCACCGAGGGGGCCAGCGCGCTGCTCGAGCGGCTCAAGGACGACCTCAGGGCGCCGGCAGACGCGCGGCACCACCCTGCGCCGGCTCCGCAGGCAGCGGCCGAAGAGGGCGACCGCCCAGCGGCCGAGCGGCGGCTCGAGGATCGGCGCGGGGGCGAAAAGCAGGTCATCCGCGTCGACGTGGAGCGCGTCGACGAGCTGATGGACGCGGTGGGCGAGCTGGTGTTCGACCGCACGCGCATCGAGCGGCGCGTGCTGGAACTACACGCGGTCGGGCAGGACATCACGCAGGCGCGCGGCTTCTTGCGCGATGCCCTGGCCGCACTGCGCCACCAGGGCCACCCGCTGTGCGATCGCCTGGGCGAGATCGACGCCGATCTGAGCGAGGGCACGGGCCGCCTCGAGCGCGCGCTCGCGGGTCTGGGCGACGAGGCCGAGGCCCTGCGCCGGACCGCCGCCCTGATGCAGGACAAGCTGCAGCGCGTACGCATGATGCCGCTGCGCTGGCTGTTTGCCCGCTTGGACCGGCTGGTGCGCGAGGCCGCGCGCGCCGAGCGCAAGCAGGTGGTTTTGCAGACCTTTGGCGAGGCCACCGAGCTCGACAAGAGCGTGGTCGATCAGATCGGCGACCCGCTGTCGCAGCTTCTGCGCAACTCGGTCGCGCACGGGATCGAGGATCCGCCGAGGCGCGTGCGCGCAGGCAAGCCGGCCGCCGGCCGCATCGTGGTCGAAGCCCGCCAGCGCGGCGAGTTCGTCTATATCGAAGTGGCTGACGACGGGCAGGGCATCGATCCGGCCCTGGTGCGCGAGCGGCTGGTGGCGCTGGGGCGCGTTTCGCCCGAGCAGGCGGGCGCGCTCGACGACGACCGGGCGGTGGCCGCCATCTTCGAGCGCGGTTTCTCGACCCGTGCGGCGGCCGACCGGCTGGCCGGGCGCGGGATCGGGCTCGACGTGGTGCGCGAGAGCCTGTCGCGGCTGGGCGGCGACATCACGGTCGCCTCCAAGCCCGCGGCCGGCACCCGTTTCACGATCCGGCTGCCCCTGACCACCGCGATCGCGCAGGCGCTCCTGTTCAAAGTGGGCGGGCAGGTGTACGCGCTGCCGGCCGCCCATGTGCTCGAGAGTGCCCAGGTGGCGGGCCTGGACGGCCGCACGGCCCAGCTGCGCGATCAGACGCTGCCGGTGGTCGATCTGCACCTGCTCCTGGGCGCAGACCCGCCGGCCACCCGGCGCCGTACCCTGATCGCGCTCGCGTTTGGCGACCAGCGGTTCGCGGTGACGTGCGACAAGATCGTCGGACCGCGCCAGATCGTGGTCAAGAGCGTGGGCCCGCTTTTGAAGCCGCTTCCCCTGTACGCGGGGGCGACCATCTCGGGCGCTGGCAAGGTGCAGCTCATCCTGGATCTGGCGGCGCTGGCGGCCGAGCTCGGGCGCGACCCGGCGCTCGCGTTCGGGCGCGAGCTGCCGGCGCCGGCCCCGCGGCGCCCGCGCATCCTGGTGGCCGACGATTCGCGCAGCGTGCGCGAGGCGGTGTCGCTCATCCTGGAGGCGGCCGGCTACCGGGTCGACGCGGTGCCCGACGGCTGGGAGGCCTGGGAGGCGCTGCAGGATGGTGCCTACGACCTCCTGCTCACCGATCTCGAAATGCCGCGCCTGGCCGGCACCGAGCTGATCGCGAAGCTGCGCCGCGACGTCGATCTGCGCTCGCTGCCCGTGCTTGTGATCTCGTCGCGCACCGCGCAGCCGAGCCGCGCGCGCGCCGAGGCGGCGGGGGCCCAGGGCTTCATTGCCAAGCCGGTCAATCGCCGCCTCATCGTCGACCGGGTCGCGGAGGCGCTGCGCAAACGCTCCTGAGCCGGAAGGTTCACCGCAGAGAACACAGAGAACGCAGAGAAAAACCCAAAGTCCCCAGTCCGACTCTTCGACTTTTCGACCCCTCAGTACACCATCCACGGCCGCGGCATGTAGATCTCCTCGTATACGCGGACCGCGTAGCGATCGGTCATGCCGCTGATGAAGTCGCCGACTGCACGCGCGAGCGACTCCTCCATGGGCACTCCTTTGGGCCAGAAGCGGCTCCGGAACTCCTCGTCGTGCTTGGTGAAATGGCTCCACAGCTCGGTCAGGATGCGCTGTGCCTTTTCGAACTCTTCGAAGATGACGCGATTCTCGTACACGCGCGCGTACAGAAAGTCGCGCAACGCGACCAGCGCGGACAGGCAGTGCTCGCTCATCCCGATCTGCCGCCGCGCCTCCAGCTGCGACGCCCCCGCGATGTCGGCCACCATGGTCGTGATGCGCTCCGAGTGGGTTTCCCCCAGCACCGCCAGGATCTCGCGCGGCACCTCGTCCTGCCGCAACACGCGACCGCGAATCGCGTCGTCGAGGTCATGATTCACGTACGCCACGATGTCGGCCACGCGCACCACCTGGCCCTCCAGCGTCATGGCCATGAGGTTCGGGTTGTCGGTGAAGATATGCCCCTTGCCCTTGGAATGCTTCAAGATGCCCTCGCGCACCTCGTGGGTCAGGTTGAGGCCGCGTCCGTCCCGTTCCAGCACATCCACCACGCGCAGCGACTGCTTGGCGTGGTGGAACCCGTCGGGCATCAAGTGCGCGAGCACCGACTCGCCGGCATGCCCGAACGGGGTGTGGCCCAGATCGTGCCCGAGCGCGATGGCCTCGGTCAGGGTCTCGTTTAGGCGCAGCGCGCGCGCCACCGTACGCGCGATCTGGGCCACCTCGAGCGTATGCGTGATGCGGGTCCGATAGTGATCCCCTTCCGGGGCCAGAAAGACCTGCGTCTTGCCGGCCAGACGGCGGAACGCCTTGCTGTGCAGGATCTTGTCCCGATCGTGCTGGTAGGCCGTGCGCATGGGATCGGGCGGCTCCGCGCGCGGACGGCCGCTCGAGGCCGTGCTCAGCTGCCCGAACCGGCCCAGGACCTTCTTCTCGTCGCCCTCCAGCTGCTCACGAATCGTCATGGCACAAAGATAGCACGCGGGTCTGACCATCAGCCGGGGCAGCAGGTGGTCTGGAAATCGTTCGGGCACACGCCGCAGCAGTCCCCCCACTGGCACGTGTCGTTGCAAGTCTTGTTAAAACCCGGTGCGCCCGTGCAAGCCGAGCAACTACACAGAAACGCGCTGCCCGGCATGCACAGGATCTGGGCCTGGCAGCTGCAGCTGTTCCCGAATTGACACGCGAAGCCGGTGCTGCAACTGACCCCGCAGCAGGGCTGCCCGACCATGCCGCACTGACAGGTCATCGTGATGGGGTTGCAGATGAGGTTGGGGGCGCAGCTGGCGACGCCACAGCACGGCTGATCTCTGTCCCCGCATTGGCAGGTGCCGAGCGCGCACGTGAGGTGGGCCCCGCACGTCGAGCCGGTGCAGCAGGGCTGATTCTGACTGCCGCAGGGGGCGCACATCCCGCCCGCACAGACCACGCCGCTGCCAGTGCAGGACTGGCCGCCGCAGCAGGCCTGGCCCAGCGCTCCGCACACGCAGCTTCCGTTGCCGCAGGACAGGTTGACCGCGCAGGTTCCGCCCGCGCAGCACGGGAGGCCGGCGGTGGTCCCGCAAGCCACGCACTGGCGCTGGTTGTTGCACACCGCGTTGCTCGCGCACATGCTCCCGCAACAAGGCTGCCCGACCGCGCCGCAGGAGCCGCAGGTCTGGCTTGCGTTGCAGGCGAGGCCGCTCACACAGGGCGGTCCGCTCGTGCAGCAGGGCTCGCCGGCGTCCCCGCAGTCACACATCGCGTTCACGCAGATCCCGCCCGGACAGGGGCCGGTGATGGGTACGGTCGTGCACGTCCCGCTCGCGCAGCCGTCCTGTGTGCACGGGTTCCCGTCGTCGCAGGTGGCGCACGACACGCCGCCGGCGCCGCAGGCCGTGACCTCGGTGCCTGGCTGGCAGCGCATGCCGTCGAAGCAGCCGCGGCAGCACTGCCCGCCGCGACAGGTGCCGCCCTGACAGGAGGCCGGTGAGCAGGCACCCGCGTCTGCGCCTCCGTCGCCGGCGGGGCCGTCGCGGCTGCCCGGGCGCGCGATCGCGTCGAGGTCGAAGCTGCACGCGGGGAGCACGAGCAGCAGACCCACGCCCAGCGTCGCGCGCATCCGGCCTTCCAGTTTAACTCAGCCCCCCGCGCCTGCTCAATCAGCGGCGCTTGCGGCCGCGTCTGCGCTCGCGCCCGCCCTTGCCCTTGCGGTGACGCTCGCGCTCAGGAGACCGCACGTGCGGTGCCGCCGCGACCAGCGCAAAATCGATGCGCCGCCGCGCCACGCTCACGTTCTCGACCCGCACCCGCACCGAATCTCCGAGCCCGAAGCCGCGGCCCGAGCGGCGCCCATACAGTCGCAGGCCCTCGGCGTCGTACTCGAAGCGCTCCTCGCCCAGCGCGTCCGCGCGCAAGAGGCCCTCGATGAAGGGCTCGTCGACCTGGACGAACAGACCGAACGAGGTGACTCCGCTGACCTGCCCGTCGTACTCCTCGCCCACGCGGTCGCGCATCAAGTAGGCGCGGTACATGTCGACCACCTCGCGCTCGGCCTCCATCGCGCGGCGTTCGTGCGCGCTCGACTCGGCGGCCAGGGCGGCCAGCCCGGCCCGCGCGGGAGCTGCCGCGTGCTTGCGTCCGCCCGACGGCATGCCCTCGGCGTGCAGCTGCCGCTTGAGCAGCCGGTGCACGATGAGATCGGGATAGCGCCGGATGGGCGAGGTGAAGTGCACGTACTCGCGCGCGGCCAACCCGAAGTGGCCGATGTTGACCACGTCGTAGGCGGCCTGTTTGAGCGAGCGCAAGAGGAGGTAGGACAGCGCGCGCTCCATGGGCTGACCGCGCAGCTCCAGCGCCACCTTGCGCAGCACGCGCGGGTCGGCCGCCTGCTCGGGCGCGAGCGCAATGCCGTAGCGGCCCGCCAGATGCGCGAATTCTTCGATGCGCTCCGGATCGGGCCGATCGTGCACGCGCCAGATGGCATCGAGCGCGCGCTCGCGGAAAAAGCCGGCCACGGCCTCGTTGGCGGCCAGCATGAAGTCCTCGATCATGCCATAGGCGGTTCGGATGTCCTCGGACGGGCGCGAGCGGCGCACGTCGCGCACGCGCCGCGGGTCGTCGTCGTCGAGCAGCACCACCGCCTGCTCGAGGTTGAAGTCGAGCGCGCCCCGCTGCTCGCGCCGCGCCCGCAGCTCGCGCGAGCACTCCAGCATGCGCTCGAGATGCTCCATGTGGTCGCGGTAGCGGGCGCGGGGGCCCCGGAAATCGCCGGCCAGCGCCGCCGCCACGCCCGCGTAATCGAGCCGTGCGCGCGAGCGGATGACGGCCGCGCACAGCATGCGATCGTGCACGGCGCCATCGCGCCCGACCGCGAGCCGTACCACCATGGCCAGCCGGTCGACCTCGGGGCTGAGCGAGCAGATCCCGGCCGAGAGCGGCTCGGGCAGCATGGGGATGGCGCGGTCGGGCAGGTACACCGAGCAGCCGCGCGCGCGCGCCTCGCGGTCGAGCGCGCTAGCGGCGGGCACGTAGTGCGAGACATCGGCCACCGCCACCCACAGCCAGAAGCCGTCGGGCCGCGGCTCCACGCACACCGCGTCGTCGAAGTCGCGGGCGGTCTCCGGATCGCAGGTCACGAAATCGCGGTCGCGCAGATCGACCCGATCGACCAGATCGGGGGCCCGCACCTCCTGGGGCGCGCGCGCGGCCGCCATCAGCGCCTCGTCTGAGAAGCGGTCGGGGATCTCGGCGCAGATGATGACCTTCTCGACCTCGGTGCGCGGGTCCTCGGGGTCGCCCAGCACGTGCACCACCCGGCCCGCCAGCGGCTGGCCGGGCCCGGTCGGATAGTGCGTGATCTCGACCACCACCGCCTGGCCGGGACGCGCGCCGGCCGCGTCCTCGACCGCGACCGTTCCGTGAACGCGCGGATCGTCGGGCTCGAGCAGCGCTCGGCGGCCCTCCTGGCGCAAGGTGCCGGTCAGCTTGGCCCGCCCGCGCTCGAGGATGCGGACGACCCGACCCTCGGTCCCCTTGTACCCGGCCCAGGTCAGAACCTCGACCCGGTCGCCGTCCATGGCCGCGCCGCGATCGCGCGCCGCTACGAACACATCATCCTCGCCGTCGTCGCGCTCGACGAAGCCGTAGCCGGCCGGATGGACGCGGATGCGTCCCTTTACGCCTGCCTTCTCGACCGCGGCCGGAACTTCCGCCGCGCTCGCTTCCACTTTCGACTTTTGACTTTCGACTTTTGACTTCATTTCAGTGCATGCAGCGCTTTGTCGTCCGCGCCCACGTATATGGTGCCATTGGGACCCATCACGGGCGGGGCGTCGACGTCGCCGCCCAGATCGACCGCCCAACGCAGCTTGCCATCCTTCTCGATGCAGTAGAGCCGATCGTCCTGGCTGCCGAACAGCACCGCGCCATCGGAGGTTACGAGCGGGCCCGATGCGATCTTGTCGGCCGCGCGGAACACCCACACCACCGTGCCGTCGGGCCTTATCGCATACAACCCGCCGTCGAAGGAGGCAGCAAAGATGGTTCCGTCGCGGCCCAGCGCGGGTGGGGCGTGCACGGGCCCGCGCGTCAAGACCGCCCACCTTTGCGTGCCGTCGGGCGCCAGCGCATACAGCTTGCGGTCGTCGGAGCCGAAATAGATGGTGCCGTCCTCGCCCAGAACCGGCGCGCCGTCGATGTCGTCGGCGGTGCGGAACTGCCACTTGAGCGTTCCGTCGGGCGCCAGCGCATACAGCGCGTCGTCCTGGCAACCTGCGTACACGGTCCCGTCGGGTGCCACCGCGGGCGCCGAGGCCACGTGCTGCTTGAGCAGGTATCTCCACTTCAAGGTCCCGTCCGGATGCAGCGCGTAAATGCCGTCGCCGCCCGTGAACAGGGTGCCGTCGGGCCCGATGGTGGGGCCGGCATCGACGTCGCAGCGGCTGGCCTCGGGCCCGATGCCGACGTCCTCGCGGCACGTGCCCACTCGAAACTCCCACTTCTTGCTACCATCGGGCGCCAGCGCATACAACCGGTCGTCGTCGGAGCCGAAGTAGATGGTGCCATCCGCGCCCACCGCGGGCGTCGAGAAGATGAGGTCGCGGGTCGGGAACTTCCATTTCACGGAGCCGTCGTCGGCCAGCGCGTACAGCGAGTGGTCGTGCGAGCCCACGTACACGGTGCCGTCACGCGCGACCGCGGCTGCCCCGACCACGGCCCCGCCGGTCTCGAGGCGCCAGCGCGGCTTGGGCGCGCCCAGCGGCGCGGCTTCGTCGGTGCGCGCGCGGTGCGCCGACCCGCCCCGGTACATCGCCTGTGCCGGCGGCGCCAGCACCATGGTCACGCCCGCTCCATCGCGCGCGCCCCCATCGGCGGTCCCGACCACACGGCCAGAATGGCTGATCAGCGGGTCGGGTGGGCTCACGCACAGCCCGCGCTCGCAGATCCGAGAGCCTTTGCAGTCGGTGTCCTTGCGGCAACCTTCCGGGCCTTCGGGATGCGGGCAGCCGGGCAGCGAGATCAGCAGGAGAAGGAGAGGGATTCGCACGAGATTGCGGGTCTATAAACCCTCAGGCCTCAAGCCTCAAGCCTCACGCCTACAAGTCCTTGTCGCCGAAGCCGCCGCCGCCGAAGCCGGTGCCCTCGCGCTCGCGCTGCTTGCCGCCCTGGCGGCGGGTGGCCGCTGCACGCTGGCGGGCGGTGCGCCGGCGCGCCTCGCGCTCCTTGCGCTTCTTGCGCTCGCTCGGCTTCTCGTAATAGCGGCGCCGCTTGAGCTCGCGCAAAAGACCCTCATCCGCCATCTTGCGCTTGAGCTTGCGAATGGCCCGCTCCACCCCGCCCTCATCCACCACCACCTCGAGCGGACGCCCGATTCCACTGCGCATCCTCCGTGACCTCCTGAAAACCTCGCTAGTCTAGCACAACTTAGCGGATGCGCACCGGGTTAACGCTCGAAAATCTCAGTAATTGGATGACCTTCCAAGTCGGGCGCGATGGGCAGCCCGAGCGCGTACAGGACGGTGGCGGCGGTATCGACGGTCGAGATGGCGCCCACGATGCGGTAGCCCTTGCGCACGCCGGGCCCGACCGCGATCCACGGGATCAAGAGATCCTCTCGGGTGCGCCCGGAATGAGTGTGGTTGTGGCCCCCGTGATCGGCCGACAGGATGAGCAGCGTCTGCGGCGCCAGCCCTGACTCGTCGAGCGCGCTGACCAGCTTGCCCAGGCAGCGGTCGGCATCCACGATCCCGCGCGCGTAGCGGTCGCTCATCCAGCCCTCAGCATGGCCGTACTCGTCGGGATCCGAGAAGTGCACGAACATGAGGTCGGGCTTGACCTCGAGAAAATAGCGGGTCGCCTCCTCGACTACGCGCTTGCACAGGTAGCCGGGGCGATCGAACTTGTCGACGGTGCCGGGGGGCGTGATGTGCTCGAGCTTACGCTTGCCCACGAAGGCGGCCGTGTGCATGCCGTGCTGCTCGGCCTCGGCAAAGATGGTGGGCACCCGGATGTAGCCGCGGGAAGGTTTCCACGAGTTCCAGGACAGCCCGTGCCGGCTGTCGCCCACGCCCGAGAGCATCGACGCATGCGAAGGCAGCGTCGAGGCGTGGCGGATGGTGCGCGCCACGAACGAGTGCGCGCCCCGGCGCAAAAGCTCCTGGTGCACCGGGGCGTGGCCCTGGGCCAGCGCATCCGGACGCAAGCCGTCCTCGCTCACGATGATGACATGCGCGGCCCGGCGCGAGGGCGCAGCTTCGGGGCCGGGCGCTAGCGCAGCCAGCAGATTCAAGAGCACAAACGCCCTCACACTAACAGGATAACACAGCTTCGGTTGACCGAGCCCGGCCGCGGTGCGACCATGCGCCCCGTGTTGAAAGAGCGCGAGATCAGGCGCCAGATCGCGGAGCTGTCGCGACACGCCTACGAGCGCGGATACATCGGGCCGGGCGACGGCAACATCAGCGCCAAGGTGGGCCAGGATCGCATCGCGGTCACGCCGAGCGGCCTGCACAAAGGCAAGCTTTCAGAGCACGACATCCTGATTGTGACCCTTTCCGGCGAGAAGCTGGCGGGCCGCGGCAAGAAAACCTCCGAGTTCATGATGCACGAGCTTTGCTACCGCGAGCGCCCCGACGTCGGCGCGGTCGTGCACGCGCATCCCAAGTACGCGACCGCGCTCGCGCTGGCGGGGGTGTCGCTGGCCCAGTGCATCCTGTCCGAATCGTGCATCACGCTGGGCGCGATCGTGACCGCGCCCTACGCCACCCCGACCACCGACGAAGTGCCCAACACGCTGCGCCCGATCGTGCGCTGCACGAACGCCATCATCCTGAACCGGCACGGGGCGCTGACCCTGGGACGCACGCTGCAGGAAGCCTACGATCGGCTCGAAATCGTCGAGCACAGCGCCCACATCACGCATGCCGCGCGGACGATAGGCCCGGTCGCGCCGCTGCCCGAGCCCGAGGTCAAAAAGCTGCAGGATATCGCGCGTGCATTCGGGATCCCGCAACCGCCCGAGACCTGTGCCATCTGCAACGCCTGCCCGAACGGACGCGGGGGCCCGGTGGCGCTGGGCGGAGGGCCCCCCGGAACCGCCGGTGATGCCGAAACCGAGAAGATCGTTGCCGCCGTGCTCGAGCGGCTGCAAAGTTAAGGGATGGCCGATCCGTATCGGGGCGAGCTGGAAGCGCTGTCGGCCCGCTGCGAGGCGCTCGAGCGCGAGCTGCGCGCGGCGCAGGCCCAGGCCGAGGACGCCGATCGGCTGCGCGCGGAGCTGGCGCAGACGCGCAAGCGACTGGCTCGGCTCGAGTACCGGGCCCGGCCCTGGTGGAAGAGCCCGTGGGCGCTCGCGCTGTACGGTCTGGCCCTGGCCGGATTCATGATGCGCCCGCTACACATGCGCTCGCAACGCCTCCACCACGTCGCGATGCGCCCGCCCGGCGGACGCTGTGCGGGTCCCATCGATCGGAGCTTTGGGCTCGAGGTCAAGTCCGTGCACGGCGCCGCCGGCGAGATCGAGCCGGGGGCGGCCTGCCAGGTCGAGGTTCAGGGCGCGGGCGATGGATCCTGTGAGGTGGCGGCCGCCTGCGCGGGCCTGCTGCCTTTGCACCTGCAGGCGCGTTGCGGCTACGCTCCGGCTGGCGATGCGTGCGACCTGATCGTGATGGCGCCCGGCTTCTCGCTGCGCGAGGGCAGCCGCACGGGCTGGCTCATGCTGGGCCCATCCGAGCTCGAGCTGCGGCTGTCGGCGCCGTAGACCGGGCCCCAACTGCGTGCTGGCTCTCGTCGGTGCGCCTGCATGTGGACGTGGCATCGGTGGCACGGCGCTGCGCTGCCGAACTGGCTACGAGGGACGTAGGGATTGGTGGTGGCGGGTCGTTGGGTGCATTTTTTCTTTTCCTTTGACCGCTACGCGGCCGATCAGACGTGGGGACCTGGATTCATGGAAAAATTCCGGCGGGCACGGCGCACGCAAGAGAGCTCAGATAGGTCGGCCTCCCCTTCGGGCGCCCGAGGGCTGGCGGCGGCCATCGCGCAGCCGAGCTATCTAATTTAG